>JAPPED010000002.1 GCA_028824295.1 Rhodospirillales bacterium
GCGCCACACGTCGCGGAGCACGGCCGCCTCATCCTCCGCGTTCTCCAGGGTGTGCAGCAACAAGACCCGGTCGAACACGCTGTCAGCGACGGGCAGCGCCTCCGGCTCGACCCCGACCCGCAAGTGCCGCGATGTGGCGTCGCGCTCCGGAACGCCCGGATGCAGCCCCACCACCCGGTCAGCATCGGTCGCCAGCCCGGCGAGGGCGGCGCCGGTGGGTCCAAGTACCGCGACTCGAAGCCCGCGGTAGTCGCTCCAGCCCGCCTCCACCGCGGCGATCAGGAGGCGCGCCGCCTCCGAACCCCGCGGCGTCCGGTAAAAGCGAGCCGTCGCGTCCGGCGACACCAGCCTGCCTGTTGTACCCCTACGGAGCTACCTTGAACCCTTCGTCGACCGGCACTTGGTAGCCGTTGACAAGCGCATTCGTCTGGTTGGCCATGCCCGCAACGGCCAGCAGCTCGCCGATCATCGCTTCAGTCGCGCCCAGCTTGCGGGCGGCGGCGGTATGCGAGTGAACGCAGTATTCGCACGCATTGGTCGCGCTGACCGCCAAGTACACGAGTTCCTTGACCAGCGGGTCGAGCGCCCCCTCTCCCATCACCTCCTTGAGCGACTCCCAGGTCCGCTCCAGGGTCGGCGGATGGTTGGCCAGCGCCTTCCAGAAGTTGTTAACCCGCTTGAGGTTACGGGTCTTCATGATGTCGTCGAAGACGGCCTGAACCTCGGCCGGTGCATCCTCGTACTCGATCAGTGGAACGGTTGCCATGATGACTGTCCTCGCGCCGGGAACCGAACTCAGTCCGTCGCTTCGATGGCCGAACGGAGCGTCGCAAACAGGAGGTCGATCTCTGCGCCGGAGATGATCAGCGGCGGCGAGACCGCAATCGTGTCTTGCGTGTAGCGCACCAGCACTCCCGCCTCGTAGCAACGCATGAACACCTCGCGCGCGCGCTCACCGGGGGCTCCCTCACGGGATTGCAGTTCGACGCCGACCATGAAACCGAGATTGCGGACGTCCACGACGTGCTCGAGGGAATCGAGCGTGTGCGCTGCCTCTTCGAAGGGGAGGGCCTTGGCGGCCGCTCCCTCGAAGATCTCTTCGTCTCGGTACAGGTCCAACGTCGCCAACGCTGCGGCGCAGGCAAGCGGATGCCCAGAATACGTATACCCGTGGAACAGTTCGATGATGTTCTCCGGGCCCGTCATCAGGGCATCGTGAATCGGCTTGCGCACCCCGACGGCGCCCATCGGGACGGTCGCGTTGGTCAGTCCCTTGGCGATGGTCATGAGATCCGGCTGGATGCCGAACCGATCAGCGGCGAACGCCGCGCCCAAGCGCCCGAAGCCGCAGATCACTTCGTCGAAGATCAGCAGGATTCCGTGGTCATCACAATGGGCCCGAAGGCGTTCCAGGTATCCGATCGGCGGGACCAGAACTCCGGTGGAGCCGGCGACGGGCTCGACGATCACGGCGGCGATGCGCTCCGCTCCGTGCCGCTCGATGATCTCCAGCAGTGCGTCGGCCCGCTCGGCCCCGTGCTCCGGCTGGCCGCGGCTGAAGGCGTTGCGGTCGGGAAGATGCGTGTCCGGCAGGTGATCGACCGCCGTCAGCAGGTTGGGGAACTGCCGCTGGTTTGCCGCAATTCCGCCGACCGAGAGGCCGCCGAAGTTGACCCCGTGGTAACCCCGTTGGCGCCCGACCAGGATGGTGCGCTCGGTGTCGCCTCGCGCCTGGTGGTAGGCCAGCGCGATCTTGAGGGCAGTGTCCACTGACTCCGACCCGGAATTCGTGAAGAACACGTGATCCATGTCGCCGGGAAGGAGCTCGCGCAGGCGACTGGCGAGCAGGAACGTCTTCGGGTGGCTCATCTGGAAGGCGGTCGCGTAGTCGAGTTCCGCGACCTGGCGCTGGACCGCTTCCACGATTTGCCGGCGACAGTGGCCGGCGTTGACGGCCCAGAGGCCGGCGGAGCCGTCAAGGACCCGCCGACCGTCCGTGGTCCGGTAATACATTCCTTCAGCGGCTTGCAGCAAACGGGGCGCGCGCTTGAACTGGCGATTCGCCGTGAACGGAAGCCAGTAGGCATCGAGATCGTTTGGAGCAACCGCTTCCGAGGAGGGCGTCTCGGAGAAGGTGTGCACAAGCTTGGGGACGATGCTCATGGGAGTTCTCGCAGTGTTGATCCCGTCATTCTAGGCCTCCCGTCCACGCCCGCGCAGGCGGGCCCCGCTGGACGGGGACAGCTGCGAGCATTCGGTCGTCAATTCCGGAACTTACATGACGTCGACGGGTGACGAGGGATCGGCTTTCCCGGTCGCGTTCCGCCCCGTCGGTGTCTCTCGCCGGGCGTTCCGCCTAGGCGACCGGCGGCCCTTGCAGCTGCGTCTACACGACGGCTGCCATGCCGCCGTCAAGGTTGATCGCGGTGCCGGTGATGTAGGCGGCTCGATCGGATACCAGGAACGCGACCAGATCGGCGTATTCCGCCTCTTCTCCGATGCGGCCAAGCGGCACGGACGCCGACAGCTCCTGATAGAGCTCCTCGACAGGCCGCCCGGCGGCGCGCCGGACCCACTGCTCGCTCTTCAGCAACCCGATGCAGATGGTGTTGACGCGGATCTGGTCGGCCGCGTACTCGTTGGCCAGCGACTTGGTCAGGTTGATGCCGGCGGCCCGGGAAACGCTGGTCGGCAACGCGCGCGCCAGTGGCGCCTTGCCGCCGACGATTGTCGCGTTGACGATGCTCCCACCGCCACGTGCGCGCATGATCGGCACCACAAGCCTGCACACGCGCACTGCCCCCATCACCTTGAGATCAAGGTCTTCCTGCCAAGCTGCGTCGTCCACTTCCTCCAGCGATGCGGCAGCCGACTTGCCGGCGTTGTTGACCGCGATGTCAACGCCGCCGAAGCGGTCCACGGCCGCCCCGACAAACCGTTCAATGTCGGCGGCCTTCGACACGTCGGCAGGTACTGCAAGGACCTCGGATCCGGTCGTGGCGGCAATCGTTTCGGCGACGTCGCTGAGATGTGCCTCCCGGCGCGCGCAGATTGCCACCTTGCAGCCCTCCGCCGCCAGCTTTTCCGCGGTCGCGCGGCCCAACCCGTCGCTCCCGCCGGTAATGATTGCAACACGATCTTTGAGTCCCAGTTCAAGCATCCCGCTTGCTCCCTTGCAGCAGCACCCTCCGGCCGGCTCACGGATCCGACGGGTCAGGCCAGCGGCCCGCAGTCCTACCCCAGAGATGGGTGAGCCCACAAGGCCGCGGGCGCACAGCGATGCCGTGAAACGCCGACCCCGCCCCGGCTGGTACCATTCTGGACGACGTCTGCGGACGGTGACGGGAACGCCGCCACGGGAGCGGGGCGGGGGCACACGGCCCGTGTGCCTCGCGCCGACGCCGGGCGCGTTGGCCGGCAGGCGGCCTCCCGTCGAGAGGGGGCACGGCGGTCAAAGCCAGCATCGCGATCGCAAGGCGCCATGGTGCGCGGGGATTGCCCCATCACGTGAAGGGTGACGGAATGATCCCGAACAACGGAAAGGGCTTGGCAATGGCACAGGACAAGATCGTCGAACTCGAGCGGAAGATCTGGGAGCTGACGAGCGAACTCACCGCATTGCGCAAGGCGGGCTCGGATACGCCCGTTCCGGACTACAACTTTCAGACCCAAGAAGGAGAAGCGACCCTGCGCGACCTGTTCGGCGGTCGCGACAAACTGCTCGCCATCCACAACATGGGCCAAGGCTGCCGCTACTGCACATTGTGGGCTGACGGGTTCAACGGCCTGCTGCCGCATCTGGAGTCGGCGATGGCTGTGGTCTTGGTGTCGAAGGATCCGCCGGAAGTCCAGCGGAAGCTCGCCAATGCGCGGGGCTGGCGTTTCCGACTCGCCTCCCACGGCGGCGGCAACTACATCAGCGAGCAAGGCGTCGCGAAGGGTGGCGACAACGACCCTGGCGCCGTGTTGTATCAGCGCGATGGCGACACGATCCTGCGCAGGAACGCGTGCGTGTTTGGCCCAGGCGACTTGTACTGCGCGCTGTGGGGGCTGCTTGGGCTGGCGGGGTTGGACGCCTCCGACTGGACACCCCAATTCAATTACTGGCAGCGTCCCGCGCAGCTCGACGACGGCGGCAAGGACGTGCTGGACTGAGAAGATCCGCTGGGAGCGGGCGCGCCCGCCCGCGCGAGACCGATGGCGAAGCGCCTGGTCCCGAACCGCGGAAATTAGTCAGGCAGGCCGGCGGTGCGGTTTCGCGGGAGCCGGCATTGCGCGCGATTCGATGACGGCGAGCCTAGTCCCGGACGTGTGCCCCTATGCTTGAACCATGAACCCACCGTGCGCAGTGACGGCCCTTTTGGCCAGCGGCATGAGTGACGGGCCGGCGCTCGTCGAGCCGGGTCGCGCGACCATCACGTACAACGACTTGCAGCAGTTGATCGCGGCCACCCGCGCCGAGCTGCACAGGTGCGGCATCGGACGGGGGATGCGGATCGCGCTCCAGCTGGGCAACGGGCCCGTCATGGCGACGGCGTTCCTGGCCGCCAGCGCCACCGGGACCGCCGCCCCCCTCAACCCGGCGCTTCGCCGGGAGGAATGCGACTTCTACCTCGCCGATACCAGGGCGGCGGCGCTGATCGCCGAAGCCGGGGCGGACGGTCCCGCGGTCGCGGCAGCGGAAGCACTCGACATCCCGGTGATCCGTGTGCACGCGGATGTGGCCACGGCCGGCGGGTTTCGCGTGGAAGGCCCGGACGGTGCCGTCCCTCCCGACCGGGCGCCCGCAACGTTCGACGATATCGCGCTGCTGCTGCATACGTCGGGCACGACGGCGCGGCCGAAGCTAGTGCCCCTGACGCACGCGAACCTGCAGGCGTCCGCCCGCAATATCGCCGGCACCCTGGAACTCACGTCCGGAGACCGCTGCCTGAACGTGATGCCACTCTTTCACATCCATGGCCTTGTCGCCTGTCTTGCCGCGCCGTTGGCCGCCGGTGGATCAGTGGTCGTGCCGCCGGGATTTGATGCGTTCTCCTTTTTTCGCTGGCTCACCGACGCGGCTCCGACTTGGTACTCCGCAGTGCCGACGATGCACCAGGCGATCCTCACGCGTGCCGCACGGAACCGGGCCGCCATCGGCGACAGCCCGCTGCGCTTCATCCGCTCGAGCAGCGCCTCCCTGCCCCCGATCGTCATGACCGAGCTGGAGGAGACTTTCGGGGTACCGGTGATCGAAAGCTACGGGATGACCGAGGCGGCCCACCAGATGGCCTCGAACCCGCTGCCGCCGGCAGTCCGGAAGCCGGGCTCCGTGGGCGTGGCCGCGGGACCGGACGTCGCCATCATGGATCCGGACGGTACCCTGTTGGCGCGCGGAACCGTCGGCGAAGTGGTGATCCGCGGCTCCAACGTCACGGCCGGTTATCTCGAGCGCCCCGAAGCCAACGCCGAAGCGTTCACCGACGGGTGGTTCAGGACCGGTGACCTCGGACGGCTAGACGACGACGGCTACCTGTTCCTCGAAGGCCGGATCAAGGAAATCGTCAATCGTGGCGGCGAAAAGATCAGTCCGCGCGAAATCGACGAGGCCCTGCTGGCGCATCCTGACGTGGCGCAGGCGGTCGCGTTTGCGGTGCCGCACCCCAAGCTCGGCGAAGATCTTGCGGCGGCGGTCGTTGCCGCCGACGGCAGGGAGCCGACACCGGAGGAACTCCGGCAGTTCGTCGCCGAACGCGTGGCGGCGTTCAAGGTGCCGCGAAAGGTGCTGATCGTCGACGAGATTCCCAAGGGACCAACCGGCAAGCTGCAGCGAATCGGGCTCGCCAAGCAGCTCGGGCTCGGATCGTGAAGGTCTGCGTCTTTGGGGCAGGCGCCATCGGCGGCCTCGTGGGCGCCCGGCTCGCGCGGAACGGTGTCGATGTCTCGTTGATCGCCCGGGGGCCCCACCTCGCGGCCATGCGCGAACGCGGCTTGCGGTGCAGCGGGATCGACCCCGACGACGATTTCACCGTGCAGCTTCCGGCGACGGACGATCCGGCCGAACTCGGGGTCCAAGACATCGTGTTCGTGGGCCTGAAGGCGCACTCGGCGGCCGAAGCCGCCGGAACGATGACCCCGCTCCTCGGTCCCAACACGGCCGTGGTGCCGGCCGTCAACGGCTTTCCGTGGTGGTACTTCCACGGGTTCGGTGATCCGTACGAGGGACACCAGGTCCATGCCGTCGACCCTGGGAGCGCGCAGTGGAATGCGATTGGTCCCGACCGGGTGGTGGGCTGCGTGGTGTATCCCGCGGCAGACCTGCCGGCCCCCGGCCACGTGCGCCATACCGAGGGCACCCGCATGCTGGTCGGAGAGCCCGACGGCGCGGTCAGCGACCGCGCCCGGGTCATTGGACGCATGCTAACCGAGGCTGGCTTCAGGGCGCCGGTTCGCCGCAACCTGCGGGGCGACGTCTGGATGAAACTCTGGGGCAACCTCGCCTTCAACCCGGTCAGCGCCCTTACGGGCGGGACGCTGGAGGAGCTCGCCGCTGATCCGGCAGTACGCGGCGTCATCCGGGCGATGATGTTGGAAGGCGAGCACGTCGCGAATGCGCTTGGCGTCAAGTTCCCGCTCGACATCGAGACCCGGATCGATGGCGCTGGCGCCGTCGGTCCGCACAAGTCCTCGACGCTGCAGGACCTGGAACAGGGTCGGCCACTCGAAATTGACGCCCTGACCCTTGCCGTCTCCGAAGTCGGGAAATTGGTCGGGGTCGAGACACCGACGATCGACCTTGTCTACGCCCTAGTCCGGCAGCGTGCAGTCACAAAGGGATGCATGCCGGCGTGAGTGCCGCTGGTCGCCCGCCGACCGCCTCGTCCAAGGTCCCGCAACTCTTCGACCGACGGGCGGTGCGGCGACGCCTGGCGCGGAGCGCACGCATGGAACCGCCCGACCTGCTCGGTGCTTCGGCCCGGACGCTCCTGGAGCGGCTCGACGAATTCCAGCATTCGCCGAAAGCATGCCTCCTGCTGGGTGCCCGTCACCGCTCGCTGGTCCACGCTGTCCGCCGTCACGCCCGGATCGATCACCTGACCGTCCTCGCCCCGGACGCCGTCGGCGCGGTCGCCACGCCAGCAGAAACCGTCGTCGGCGACGAGGAACTCCTTCCCTTCGCCGCCGAAGCCTTTGATGCGGTGCTGGCGCCACTAGCGTTGCATCGGGTGAATGACCTCCCCGGCACCTTCGTCCAAATTCGTCGCATTCTCCGCCCCGGCGGGTTGTTCCTGGCTTCGCTCCCCGCAGAGGAAACGCTGCGTGAACTCAGAGAGGTCCTGCTGGAGGCCGAAGCGACCACCACCGGTGGGGCAGCACTCCGGGTACCGCCGTTCGCCGATGTGCAGACGTTGGGCAACTTGCTGCCGCGGGCCGGATTCGCCACGCCCGTCGCCGACATCGACCGGCAACAGCTCGGTTTCCGAAGCGTGGGCATCCTGCTGCGGACGTTGGCCCGCGCCGGAGAGCGGGGCGGGCTGCGCACGTCGGTGGAGGGCCGTCTCGAGCGGCCGACGTTCCTGGAGGCAAGCCGTCTCTACGAGGCGCGTTACCCGCAGCCCGGCGGCGGCATCACCGCATCGCTGGATCTCGTGACGTTGACGGGCCGGGTGCCGCCAGAGCCGCGCTAGGCGGCCGGTTGCGGTGCCGGCTCGTGGCATCGGCTCAACGCTTGCGCCGCTGTGCGGTATGGCTGACGGCAGGTCGCCGGGGTCATGCCCCGGATGATGTCAGGCGGACAGCAGGGCCCTGAGGTGCGGAGTCAGCGGTTGGTCGGCAGCCGGCATCGCCAGCGTGTCGAGCTGGGCCGTCGACACCCACGCCAGTTCCTGCAGCTCGCGCGGCCTAGGCTCCCCGACCCAGCGGCGCAGGACAAACACGGGCATCAGGAGATGCATGGCGTCGTACCCGTGGCTCGCGAAGGTCAGCGGCTCTAGGTCAACCGGCTCCGCCACCAGGCCGAGCTCCTCCGCCAGTTCCCGCACCAGGGCAGCCTCTGGCGTCTCCCCATGTTCGACCTTGCCGCCGGGCAACTCCCAGAGCCCGGCCATCGGCTTCCCGGGAGGACGGCGCGTCACCAAGAGCCGCGACTCGGCGTTCACCAGTGCTCCGGCAACCACCAACACCAGCGGCAGATCAGCTCCGGTAGTCGGCATTGATAGCGATGTATCCGTGCGTGAGGTCGCAGGTCCAGACCGTGGCGTCCGCCGTTCCGGCCCCCAGGGACACCTCTAGGGAAATCTCGGAACCCTGCATGTGGTGGGCCACGGGCGCTTCATCGTAGCCGGGCACGACACTGCCGCCGCGCGCAACGGGGATGCCGCCGATGCTGATCCCGACGCGCTCAGCCCGCACGGGCACGCCAGCCTTGCCCACTGCCATCACGATACGTCCCCAGTTTGCGTCTTCCCCCGCGACCGCGGTCTTCACCAGCGGCGAATTGGCTATGGAGAACGCCACGGCGCGCGCATGGGCCTGACGAGTGGCATCCCGGACCGTCACCGTCACCAGCTTGGTGGCGCCTTCGCCGTCCCGGACGATCTGGCGGGCCAGATCAGCCATCACGCCCTCCAACGCCTCGCGGAACGCGTCGAGCCGAGCATCGCCCGCCGATTCGATGGGTGTCTCGGCCGGCGCCGCACGGGTCGCGAACAAGGCGCACGTGTCGCTCGTGGACGTGTCGCTGTCGACGGTGATGGAATTGAACGTCCGGTCCGTCAGCGGGCCCAGCAGGTGGTCGAGGACGTGGCCCGGGAGATCCGCATCGGTGAACACGAAGGCGAGCATGGTCCCCATGTCGGGCGCAATCATCCCCGAGCCCTTCGCGATGCCGCCAATGGTCACCCGGCGCCCGTCGATGCTGGTCTCCGCACACGCTCCCTTCGGGAACGTGTCCGTCGTCATGATCGCTTCTGCGGCGGCTTCCCAACCCGCTTCGCCGCCCCCGGCAGCGATCGTCGGCACGGCCTTCACGATTTCCGGCAACGGCAGCGGCTCACCGATGACCCCGGTCGACGCCACGTAGACCTCGTGCGGCTTGCAGCCGAGGACGTCGGCGACGGCTTCGGCCGTGGCCCGCACCGCGGCGCGGCCCGGCTGGCCGGTGAAGGCATTGGCGTTGCCCGAATTCACCACCAGGCCGCGGGCCCGTCGATGACGCCGCACCCGCTTGCACCAGAGCACCGCCGGCGAAGCCGTGCGCGACCGGGTCAGGCGTACGGCGGCGGTCGCGGCTTCTGGCAGGCTGGCGATCAGCAGGTCGTTCCGCCCCGGCGTGCGAATGCCGCAGTGGCCCGACGCGAGGACGACGCCCGGAATCTCCGGCATGTCGGGGAAGCGCGGCGGGGCGAGAGGGGCGCGTTCAGACATCACATCAACCGAGCGGCAGCCCGAGCACGGGGTTCTGGCTCGGCAACGCCCTCGCGGAACGAATGCCCTTCCGGGTTTCCGGACGCCATCGACACGCGCCGAGCGGGCGCGCATTGTAGGGGCTCGCGTGGCGGAATCCGAAAACATGTTACGATCAAGGCCGCCTGCGACGGGTTCGGTTCGGCCCGGGTACAGGCAGGACAGGATGGGGACTTCCGTCTTCCGTGGCAGCGGTAGAACGCGGGGTGAAACCCCGGGTAGCCGAAGCAGTGCCTTCGCGCGCCGCCGGAACGGTATCGGAAGTCGCTCCTGACGGTCCTATATAGGTCCCCATCGAAAGCTGTTGCCGGGGCGCGCGCTCCCCCGGAAAAGGCCGCAATGTTAGGTGCCGTTGCCCAGCGCATCTTCGGGACACCGAACGAGCGCACACTTCGCAAGTACCGCCAGGCTGTCGAGCACATCAATACGCTCGAGGCCGATGCGCGCGCCTGCACCGACGAGGCCCTGCGGGCACGCACCGGCCAGTTCCGCGAACGGCTCGACGGCGGTGAATCCCTCGACGATCTCCTGCCCGAGGCGTTTGCCACCGTCCGCGAGGCGGCGCAGCGGGCACTCGGACAACGCCCCTTCGACGTGCAGCTCATCGGCGGCATCGTGCTCCACCAGGGGAGCATCGCCGAGATGAAGACCGGCGAAGGAAAGACGCTCGTCGCGACGCTGCCCGCGTACCTCAATGCGCTCGCCGGGAGCGTCCACATCGTGACCGTCAACGATTACCTGGCACGCCGGGATGCCGGCTGGATGGGCGCAATCTACAACTTCCTCGGGCTCGAGGTCGGCTGCATCGTTCCGGGCCTCAACGACGAGGAACGCCGGGCCGCCTATCGTGCCGACATCACCTACGGCACCAACAACGAGTTCGGGTTCGACTACCTCCGCGACAACATGAAGCACCGGCTAGCCGACATGGTTCAGCGGCCGTTTCTGTTTGCGATCGTCGACGAGGTCGACAGCATCCTGATCGACGAAGCCCGCACGCCCCTGATCATCTCGGGCCCGGCCGAGGACACATCCGAGCTCTATCGCGGGGTCGACCGGGTGATCCCGGGCCTCCGGCCCGAGGACTACGAGGTCGACGAGAAGTCGCGGGCCGCCTCGTTCACCGAGACCGGCAGCCAGCACGTGGAGGAGCTTGCCCGAGCGGCCGGGCTGATAAAGGACGGGGGTCTCTACGATCCTGACAACGTGAGCGTCCTGCACCATCTGCATCAGGCACTGCGGGCGCACCTGCTGTTCCAGCGAGACCGCGACTACATCGTCCGCAACGGCGAAGTGGTGATCATCGACGAGTTCACCGGTCGGATGATGGAGGGGCGGCGGTATTCCGACGGCCTGCACCAGGCGATCGAGGCCAAGGAGCGGGTGGAGGTCAAGCGCGAGAACCAGACCTTCGCGTCGGTCACGTTCCAGAACTATTTCCGCCTCTATCCGAAACTTTCCGGCATGACCGGAACGGCCGTCACCGAGGCCAGCGAATTCGGCCAGATCTACGGCGTGGATGTCGTCGAGGTACCGACCCACCGCACCATGATCCGCGAGGATTGCGACGACGAGGTGTACCGGACGGCCGCCGAGAAATGGGCGGCGATCTCCGACGAGATCCGGGCCGCCCGCACCCGCCAACAGCCAGTCCTGGTCGGCACTACGAGCATCGAGAAATCCGAGGATCTGTCCAAGCGCCTGAAAAAGGCCAAGATTCCCCACCAGGTCCTGAATGCCCGCTATCACGAACGCGAGGCCGCCATCATCGCGCAGGCCGGCGTCCCGGGCACGGTGACCATCGCGACCAACATGGCCGGTCGCGGCACCGACATTCAGCTCGGCGGCAACCTGGAAATGCGCTTGGCCGCCGTCACCGACGACGACGGTCATGTGGACGAGAAGCGGGTGGAGGCGATCACGACGGAGATCGAATCCGCCAAGCAGCAGGCGCTATCCGCTGGCGGCCTCTATGTGCTGGGCACCGAACGGCACGAGAGCCGCCGCATCGACAACCAGCTTCGGGGCCGCTCCGGCCGCCAGGGCGATCCCGGAATGTCGAAGTTCTTCCTGTCGCTGGAAGACGACCTGATGCGAATTTTCGGCGGCGAACGGCTGGACAACATGCTGTCCCGCCTTGGCCTGGAGGACGGTGAGGCAATCGTCCACCCCTGGGTCAACCGCGCCATCGAGAAGGCGCAGGTGAAGGTCGAGCAGCGCAACTTCGAGATCCGCAAGAACCTGCTGAAGTTCGATGACGTGATGAACGAGCAGCGAAAAGTGATCTACGAGCAGCGGCGCGAGCTCATGGAGGGGGGCGACGTCTCCGACACGGTCGTCGACATGCGGCGGGACATCGTCGAGGAGTTGCTCGAGCGGTTTGTGCCGTCGAAGGCCTACGCCGAACAGTGGGAAATCGAGCCGCTCACGCGGGCCCTGCGCATGCTGTCGGGCCTGACGCTGCCGATCGCGGAGTGGGCGGCGGCCGAGGGAGCCGACGAGGACACGCTGCGAGGCCAGATCAACGAAGCTTTGGATGCGCACATGGCAACCCAGGAAACCCGGATCGGCGCCGACGTCTTCCGGACCCTGGAAAAGCAGCTGCTGTTGCAGATCCTCGACGGCCTCTGGAAGGAGCACCTGCAGGCCCTGGAGCATCTGCGCCAGGGCATCGGCCTCCGCGCCTACGGTCAGCGTGACCCGTTGAACGAATACAAGCGCGAAGCGTTCGAACTCTTCGACCGCATGCTGAACGCCATGCGCCACACGCTCACCCGGATTCTCCTGTCATTTCCCGTGGAGCAGATGCAGGCGCGCGCCGCTCCACCGCCGCCACCGCTGGCGCCCGCCGAGAGGGTCCCGGCGACAGCACAGGCCGGCGGCCCGCTCCGCTCGCGGCGCCGCGTGGGGCGGAACGATCCCTGCCCGTGTGGCTCGGGCCGCAAGTACAAGCATTGTCACGGGCGGGCCTAGCCGGGGCGGACGGCGGCCAAGATGTAGTTCACCGACACGTCGTCGCTGACCTCCCAGCCCCTGTCAAGCGCACGGTAGCTCAATCCCCGAATCGCCGTCACCTGCAAGCCTTCCGCCTCGAGCGGGCCCGCAAATTCGGACGGCCGGACAAACTGCGAGAACCGGTGCGTGCCGCGCGGCAGCAGTCCCAGGACGTACTCCGCACCCACGATGGCCTTGGCCAGCGCCGCGAGAGTCCGGTTCAGCGTGGATCCGACGAGCACACCGCCGGGCGCCAGGCATGCCGCCGCCTGGCGCAGGAACGCCGTCGGGTCCGGAACATGCTCCACCACCTCAAGCGCGGTCACCAGGTCGAACCTGCGGCGCCGCGAGGCTAGGTCGGCCAGCGACGAGTCCCGGTAGTCGATCTCCAGCCCTTCGACGGCAGCGTGGCGGCGCGCCACCTCCAGCTGGGATGACGCCGCGTCGATCGCGGTCACGCGCGCGCCCATGCGGGCCAGCGGCTCGGCCACCAGGCCCGCGCCACAGCCGATGTCGAGCGCCCGTACGCGGCGAAGCGGAGCGCGCCCACGGCCATCCGAACCTCGGGTCGCGGTGACCTGATCGCGGATGAATGCGAGCCGCGCCGGGTTCATGGCGTGGAGCGGTGCCATGGGGCCATTCGGGTCCCACCACTCGGCCGCAAGCTTGTCGAAGCGAGCGATTTCGTCCGGATCGACGTCGACGGACGATGCGTCGGCACGGGCCATGATGGACTCCACTGCAGGATTCCTCTTCCTGTCGGCACTCGCAGCCACAGCAGGAGTCGAATCCGCGCCCGTACTATGCCATTTTCTGACGATGCGGCCCCGCATGCGGACTCGGCCGTCTCCATGACAACACTGGTCCGGACCGCGGGAACCGCGGCACCCGGCGGGTCCGGCGCAGATGGCACGCATCGTCTTCAAGTTCGGCGGAACTTCCGTTTCGGACGTGGCGCACGTTCGGCGGGTAGCGGCCCGCGTCGTCAAGGCCTTTCGGGCCGGCGACGAAGCCGCGGTGGTGGTATCGGCAATGGCCGGGACGACGGATCAGCTGGACTACTGGACGCGCGAGATCGGCGGCATGATGGACGCGCGCGAGTACGACACCGTCGTTGCCGCCGGCGAGCAGATCACCGCCGGCCTGATGGCGCTGGCGCTCCAGTCGGAAGGATTGATGGCCCGATCGTGGCTGGGATGGCAACTGCCAATCGAAACCGACGACGCCCATGCCCGCGCCCGCATTCGTCACATTCATGCCGCCGAGATCGAAGACCGGCTTGCCCGCCGTGAAATCCCGGTGTTGGCGGGCTTCCAGGGCATCGCATCGACCGGCCGCATCACGACCCTCGGACGGGGCGGCTCAGATACCTCCGCGGTGGCCATCGCCGCGGCCCTCAACGCCGACCGGTGCGACATCTACACGGATGTCGAGGGGGTGTTTACCGCCGATCCGAGGATTGTCCCGTCGGCAAAGCGGATTGAACGCATTGCCTACGAGGAAATGGTCGAACTGGCCTCGCTCGGCGCGCGGGTCCTGGAGACCCGGGCAGTCGAAATGGCCATGCGCAACAGCGTGAGCGTCCAGGTACGCTCAAGCTTCCACGACACGCCCGGCACGCTGCTGGTGGACGAGGACGAGATCATGGAACAGGACGTAGTCACCGGGGTCACGTACAGCCGTGACGAAGCCAAGCTCACGCTGACGGGCGTTCACGACAAGCCGGGCGTCTCAGCCAGCATCTTCGGGCCGCTCGCGGCGGAAGGCGTGAACGTCGACATGATCGTGCAGTCGGGCTCGCACGGGGGGGAACGGATCAACTACACGTTCACCGTCGTCGAGCGGGACATGGAGCGCGCAGTCCGCGCCATCGAGGACGCCCGGAACGAGATCGGGTTCGATTCGATCGTGGCCGACGCGAATGTCGCCAAGGTCTCGATCGTGGGGCTGGGCATGCGCACCCGACCCGGCGTCGCGCAGACCATGTTCGCGACGCTGGCCGAACGCGGCATCAATCTCCAGGTCATCTCCACCTCGGAACTGAAGATCAGCGTGCTCATCGACGAGACTGCGACCGAGGAAGCCGTTCGTGCCTTGCACGCTGCCTACGGGCTCGATTCCGCGTAGCACGCCCCTGCCGGCGCACGACCGGCGAATCAAGGGCACAATGGGCCTCCTGCCATGACCGGGATCGGGCGTTCCGACACGCCGAGGAGGTCAGCCATGCCAACGCCGCCCGCGCCGCTCGAACCGCGCCGCCTCCTGGCCCGCGTGCAGAAGATCATGGGCGGCCGGAGATCGGCCAATGCCCGCCTCGGGCAGGTGGTTCGGGAAGTGGCCGAGGCGATGGGCTCGGACGTGTGCTCATGCTACCTCCGTCGGGCCGGCAACCTGCTGGAGCTGTTCGCCACCCAGGGTCTTGACCGCCGGGCGGTCCACCGAACCCGGCTGCGCCTGGGCGAAGGACTGGTCGGCGCGGTCGCTGCCCGTGGGGAACCCCTGGTGATCGAGGATGCGCCCTCGCATCCCCGCTTCGCTTTTCGGCCGGAGACCGGCGAGGAACCGTTCCATGCGTTCCTGGGCGTGCCGCTGCTGCGCGGCGGGCGATCGGTCGGGGTGCTCGTCATCCAGAGCCGTGATACCCGCTCCTACGTCGACGCCGACGTCGAGACGCTGCAAACCGTGGCCACAGTGCTGGCCGACCTCGTCAGCCGCGAGCGCCTCGTGGACCCGGTGGAACTGGCCGAGGTCAGCGGGAACGTCATGCTCCCCCGTCGGTTCCAGGGAACACCTCTGGCGGGCGGGGTCGGGCTCGGTCAGGTCGTCCATCACGGCCCGGCGACGGCGTCACGCAACACGGTCGCCGAGGATCCCGACGTCGAGCGGGCGCGGCTGCGCACCGCGATCGCCGAACTGACCGCCGATCTCGACCACATGGCCGCTACCGTTGAATCGACGGGCGGCCGGGTCGAACGCGAGATCCTCGACGCCTTTCGGCTGTTCGTGGCCAGTTCCGGCTGGATTCGCCGCATGCACGAGCATGTCGAAGCGGGATTGACGGCAGACGGCGCGGTCATCCAGGTGCAGGAGGAGACGCGCGCCCGCATGCTGCATTTGCCGGACGCCTACCTCCGCGAGCGTCTCGCCGACTTCGATGACCTGGCCAACCGCCTGCGCTCCCTGCTGGCCAATGACAGCGAGCGTGAACCCTATCCGGAAGACGTCGTGGTGGTGGCTCGCGAAATCGGGCCGGCCGCCCTGCTGGAGTACGGGATCGAGCGAATCCGGGGACTGGTGCTGGAAGGCGGTTCCCCGTCCATGCACGTCTCCATTCTCGCGCGCAGCCTCGGCATTCCTGTCGTCGGGCAGGTGCGGGAGGCGACGCTGCATTGCGAGGAGGCTACTCTCCTCGCCCTGAACGGTGATTCCGGCGAAGTGTTCATCGACCCGCCGGAAGACGTGTTGGAACAGTTCCGAAGCCTGCTGCGGGCCGGCACCGCCGACGCCGAGTGGCACGAGCAGATTCGCCTGTTCCCGCCAACCACCCTCGACGGGGTCTCGGTCTCCCTGCAGATCAACGCGGGGTTTGCCGCGGACGCGGACCAGATCGTGGCCACCGGCGCTGACGGCATCGGATTGTACCGCACTGAGCTGTCGTTCCTGCTGCAGCGCACGCATCTTGATGCGGACCGGCAGGAGGCGCTCTACAGCGAAGTGCTGAGGCGCGCGGCCGGCCATCCGGTGACATTCCGCACGCTGGATCTCGGCGGCGACAAACGCATCGACTCTCTCGAGACCTACCGGCACGGAGCCCGCAACCCGGCGCTGGGGTGGCGCGGGGTCCGGACAGCGTTCGACCAGCCGCAACTCCTCAAGGAACAGCTCCGCGCGCTGCTCCGCGCGCACGCGGGCCGGCCCATGCGCGTGATGTTCCCGATGGTGGCCAACGGGACGGATCTCGAACGCGCGCGCGCGGTGCTGAAGCACGCGCTGGCCGCCCACAAGACAGACGGCGGCGTCCCCCCCGATCGCCTGCAGGTCGGGGTCATGATCGAGGTGCCGGCGCTCGTCTGGCAGGCCGGAACCGTCCTGCGCGACGTCGATTTCGTATCCGTGGGGACCAACGACTTTACGGCGTTCCTGTACGCCCGGGACCGGGGCGATCCGGTACTGACCCAGCGGTACCCGTTCCTGTCGGGTCCGCCGCTGACCGCGCTCCGAACCCTGGTCAAGAGCGCCCGCCACCGGAACGTCGAGTTGTCGGTCTGCGGGGAGGTGGCTGGCCAGCCGCTGGCCGCCCTGGCCCTGATCGCCATCGGCGTGCGCAGCCTGTCCATGAGCCCGGCATCGGTCGGTCCCGTCAAGACCGCCATCCGGAGCTTCTGGATGGGGAAAGCCGAGTCTTACCTGAAACGGCTCATCCGCACCTCTCCCGGTAACTTCCGGCCCCAGTTTCAGAATTTTGTGCGGGACCACGGAGTTCGCATCTAGTTCCCGGCTGCTGTATGCTGACGCACTGCCACGGGCGGCGCCCGTCGAGATGCAGGGCAGCGAATGCTCCTGCGCGGCGGCCGTTGCATGTGAATATGGGTGACTGGGCCGCGATCGGTCGTTATGCCGGTAATTTCCCCCGCCGTAGTTTCAAATCAGCTCCAACTGCGGCTGCCCCGGACCCCCTCGACAGCAATCGGAAACAAGCTCGCGCATGCGGGCGACCTGCTGCGGAGCACGCGGGAACAGCTCGGCCTTTCCCTGGCCGAGGTGAACCGCGACCTGCGTATATCCCGAACCCAGCTCGCTTACATGGAGGCAGGGGAATTCGAACGAATCTCCTCTGTCCCCGCGCTTCGCGACGGCCACGTGCGCACGTACGCGCTGTACCTCGGCGTTGACCTGCAGCCGATCATGGATGCCGTGCACAGCCAGGCCGGAGACGACGCAGCCGCGGAGCACGAACCCCTCTATCCGCCGCCGCCGCGCCGCAACCCTCTGGCCTACGTGATGATGGGCATTTCGCTGGTCATCCTGGTCCTCTTGATCATGGCGTGGGACCGCTTGTCGACGGTGGAAGCCTACTTGCCGGCGGACGGCGTCGAAGCCGCCGGCCTTGAAGCGCCCACGGCGACCGTACCGTCAAGCTCGCTGCAACGAATAGGGATACAGAGCGAGTTCAGAGAGTGATTTCTCCCGGCCAAGCAAGTGCGCCACCCGAACGTCGTCGCTCGCGCGCTATCAAGGTGGGGCCGGTAACGGTCGGCGGGGACGCGCCGATCTCCGTTCAATCGATGACCAACACCCCGACGGCGGACGCTGCTGCCACGCTGGCGCAGGTCAAGGCGCTCGCCACTGCCGGTGCCGACATAGTCCGGGTTTCGTGCCCCGACGAGCCGTCGACCGAAGCGCTTCGGACCATCGTCCGTGACTCCCCTGTCCCCATCGTCGCGGACATCCACTTCCACTATCGCCGCGCCATCGAGGCGGCCGAAGCCGGGGCTGCGTGCCTGCGGGTCAATCCGGGAAACATCGGCGGCCGCGAACGAGTTGGGGAAGTCGTGCGGGCAGCCCGCGATCACGGGTGCTCCATCCGGATCGGCGTGAACGCCGGATCGCTCGAGCGCGACCTGCTGGAGCGATACCACGAACCGACGGCACCAGCCATGGTCGAGAGTGCGATGCGGCACGCGGCCATGCTGGAAGACCAGCAATTCTTCGACTACAAAATCAGCGCCAAGGCGTCGAGCGTCCGCCTTGCGGTGGAAGCCTATCGCGCCCTGGCCGAGGCCACCGACGCGCCATTGCACTTGGGGATCACCGAATCCGGAGGTCGCGACACGGGCTCCGTGCGATCGGCGGTTGGCCTCGGCATGCTGCTGGCCGACGGCATCGGCGACACGATCCGCGTCTCGTTGTCGGCGGACCCGGTAGAAGAGGTTCGTGTCGGCAACGAGATTCTCAAGTCGCTCGGCCTCCGGCACCGGGGTGTGACGGTGATCGCCTGTCCGAGTTGCGCCCGCCAGCAGTTTCCCGTCATCGACACGGTCCGCCGCATCGAGGAACGACTGCAGCACATCGCGCAGCCAATCACGGTGTCCATCATCGGCTGTGTGGTCAACGGTCCGGGGGAAGCCCGCACCTCCGATGTCGGCGTGACCGGCGGCGGCCGTGGGGTGCACCAGCTGTACGTCGACGGGGAACCGCACACCCGGCTTCAGGGTGACGACTTCGTCGAACATGTGGCCCAGCTAGTGGAGGAGCGCGCACGAGTTCTTGAAGACCATGCCGCAAAAGCCTGAGAGAGCGTCATGGCTAAAGGATTGCAGCCGGTGCGCGGGACCCATGACCTGTTCGGAGACGACAAACGCCGATTTGACCACATCGTAGCCGCCGCCCGGTCGGTCGCCGCCACCTACGGCTATGCGCCGATGGCGACGCCGGCGTTCGAGTTCACCGAGGTGTTCCGCCGCACGCTGGGCGAGACTTCCGACATCGTCACCAAGGAGATGTACACCTTCGCCTCTGGTTCCGGCGAGGAGGTGACGTTGCGCCCGGAAGGCACGGCTCCGGTGGCCCGCGCCTTAGTTTCGGGCGGACGGCTGCAGGTGCTGCCGGCGCGGCTGTTCTACGACGGGCCCATGTTCCGGCGCGAGCGGCCGCAGAAGGGCCGGATGCGCCAGTTTCACCAGGTCGGCATCGAGTTGATCGGCGAGCCTTCGCCGGTGGGCGATGTCGAGGTGATCGCGGCCGGTGCGCGCCTGCTCGAGCGGCTCGGGCTGACAGATTCCGTCACCTTGCATCTCCACACCCTGGGCAACGGCGCCAGCCGCGACCGTTACCGAACCGCGCTCATCGCCTACCTCGACCGGCACCGCGCAAGCCTGTCCGCCGACTCGCAGCGGCGGCTGGACCGGAACCCGCTGCGAGTGCTGGATTCGAAGGCTCCGGAGGATCGCGAGGTCGCGGACAAAGCGCCGCGGCTGCTTGATTACCTCGATCCGGACTCGGCCGGGTTCTTCGCTGAAGTCCGGTGCCAGCTCGACGCATTGAACATCAGCTACGAGATCGATCCGCTGCTGGTGCGGGGTCTCGACTACTACATGCATACGACCTTCGAGTTCGTCACGGATCGGCTCGGGGCCCAGGGCGCCGTCCTGGCCGGCGGCCGCTACGACGGTCTCACCGAGCGGATGGGCGGGCCTCCCCTCGCCGGGACCGGCTGGGCAGCGGGAATCGAGCGTCTCAGCATGCTGACCGGTGACAACTTGCCGGAGAGGCCCCGGCCCATACTTGTTGCCCGCGTTTCGGAGGACGCCACGACGCAGGCGCTCCAGTGCGCCGAAGCCCTGCGAGATGCGGGCCTACCCACCGAGCTCGCATTGCAGGGAAGTCTCAAGCGTCAGCTGCGACATGCGGACCGGATCGAGGCCCGGGCCGCCGTTCTCCTAGGGCAGCGCGAGCTCGAGGCGGGCGTGGTCTCGGTGCGGGACCTGGACTCCGGGGACCAAACCGAGGTTCCGTTTGTGCGGCTTCCGGGCCACGTATTGGAGATGATCGACGGTGGTTGAGCCGGGCCTTGAGGATGCATTCGAAGGGATCCTGAAGCGCCGGCGGGAGCTCGAGGCGGCGCTCGGCGACCCCGCCCTCAACCATGACCGTCGGGGGCAGATTGCGCGCGAACATGCCCAGCTCCAGCCGATCGCCGAGAAAATCGACGAGTACGCCAGCCTCGCGACGGAGCGCAGCGGGCTCGACGAGATCCTTGCCGACCCGGACACGGACCCGGCGCTGCGGGCGCTTGCCGAAGAGGATCACGCCAGGATCGAAGCAAGCATCGACACCTGCGGAAAGGACATTCGCGAGCTCCTGGTGCCGGCGGACGAAGCCAACATGCGGGACGTCATCCTCGAGGTGCGAGCCGGCACCGGTGGCGATGAGGCCGCCCTCTTCGCTCGCGATCTCTTCCGCATGTACGAACGGTACGCCGAAGCCCACAGCTGGAAGTTCCGGATCCTCTCCCTCAGCGAAAACGCTCTCGGCGGAGCCCGTGAGGCGATGGCGGAAGTGGTGGGGCGGGGCGCCTATGGCCGGCTGCGGCACGAATCCGGCGTGCATCGCGTGCAGCGGGTTCCCACGACGGAAGCATCGGGGCGCATCCACACGTCGGCAGCGACGGTGGCCGTCCTTCCGAAGGCTGAAGACGTCGACTTAGTCATCGAGCCCGGCGACCTCCGGATTGACACCTTCCGCGCTCAGGGCGCGGGCGGCCAGCATGTCAACAAGACCGACAGCGCAGTCCGGATCACGCATCTTCCGACCAATACGGTCGTGGTGTGCCAGGACGAGAAGTCGCAGCATCGGAATCGGGAAAAGGCGATGAGCGTCCTGCGGGCTCGCCTCTATGAGCAGGAACGCCGCGCGCAGGAACAGGAACAGGCGGACCAGCGCAGGACCCAGGTCGGCTCAGGGGATCGCTCCGAACGTGTGCGGACCTACAATTTTCCGCAAGACAGGATTACCGACCACCGGATCAACCTCACGGTGCATCGCATCGATCAGGTGCTGAGCGGGGAAACGCTGGACCGGCTGGTTGAGGCCCTCATGGCCGAAGAGAAACGCCAGCGACTGGCCAGCGGCGCCTGACCAACCCCGTGCGCCTCACGGTCGAAGCGGCGATTCAGCACGCACAGACCGTGCTGCGAAATGCAGGAATCGACGGTCCGAGGCGGGAAGCTCGCCTGCTGGTGGGGCTTGCCACGGGTGTGGACGCCTTCCTCGCCTCCGAAACCCGGTTGTCGTCGGACGCCGCAGGACGGCTTGAAGTGTTGGTCGCGCGGCGTGCGGCGCGCGAGCCCTATGCGCACCTGGCTGAAGAGCGGGAGTTCATGGGGTTGCGTTTCTTTGTGTCCGGAGCGGCACTCATCCCTCGGCCGGAAACAGAATGTCTCGTCGAAACCCTTGTCCGGGACCGGCCGGCGCGGCACGTCCTCGATCTCGGCACCGGCACCGGGGCGATGCTGCTGTCGCTCCTTGACCAGTGGCCCAACGCGCGCGGGATTGGCGTGGATCGATCCGTGGCGGCACTAGCCGTCGCCGGCCGCAATCTAGCGGCGCTGGGACTCCGTGGCCGCGCCTTGCTGCTGGCGTCCGACTGGACCGGTGCCCTCCGGGCTGTCCCGACCTTTGACCTGGCGGTCTGCAACCCGCCCTACGTACGGACCGATGAGTTCGGGACCCTGGATCCCGAGGTGCGCGACTACGAGCCGCGCCTAGCCCTTGATGGAGGTTCGGACGGCCTTGATCCCGTGCGAGCACTGCTCCCCCGGCTTTTCCGGGTGCTGGAACCCGGCGCCCGTGCGGCGTTCGAGACCGACCCACGCCTATGGGAAGGCCTAGCGACGCTCGTGGAGCGGTATGGCGGGCGCGACATCAGTTGCGTCCCGGATCTGGCCGGCCACCGTCGCGGCCTGATTGCACGGTTTCCGGGTTTGACGAGCTGAATCCGCCGCTCGAATCATCGTCGTCAACGGATCGCATCTTCATGTATAGTACGCGCAATTGGTCCTCGTATCGGTGCTGGCCGAATTGCTGTTGAACGGCCCCGCGTACTTCCGATCGACTCGTGTTTTGCCAAATGCACGTGCCTCGCGCACGGACCATGCAAGCAGACTCATTCTCAAGACCCAACAGGAGTAGCACGACCCCACATGTACGACCGACCTAAATCTCCCGCTGGTCCCCGCCGCCATCGCGGTCGGCCCCAGGCTCGACGCGGCAGCGGTCCAAACCAGACGTTCGAAAGCAACGGCGGCCCGGGCATCAAGGTGCGGGGATCGGCTCGCCAAGTTGCGGATCGTTACCACGGCCTGGCTCGCGACGCGCTCTCGTCCGGGGACCGGGTTGCCGCGGAAAACTTCCTGCAGCACGCCGAGCATTACCAAAGGATCCAGGCCACGCTGAACGCACCTGCACCGACCAATCCGGTGCGTTCCAATGGCCGCGCCGACCGACGTCACGACGGGGACGCCCGGCCCCAAAGCGAAGAGCCCCTCCCGGCCGACGGTCCCTTCCGCTAACCAGCCGCCTGGCGACCGCGTGATCACCTGGATGCCGCGGCGTCCATAAACCAGCGATGCCGATCCCGGACGGCGTCCGCCGCCTGTAGCCACGCCAATTCCGGCTGTCGGTCCGGCGACGTGTCGTCTGACCGTATCGCCTCGGCACGAACCGGCATCTGCGCCCGCACGTGCAACGGCCCAAGGGCACCGATTGGAGGCGTCGCGGGGATGGAACCGCCACCCCCACGGATCGCTGGCTCAGCCAGCACCCCGTAGATGCCTGGTGAACCCCGGTGAGCGGATCAGCCGCTCGATCTTCGACGAGGACGCTCGCCCGTTCCCGCCGACAAGGCGTGGTTCGGAACACGCACCGGCGTCGAGTTTACGAATAGATGGGAAGTCCGCCCGCAGCTCTGGGCGTGTGGTCCGCACCCGGCGAGATTCCGGCCCCGAGCCGACGGCGGGTCCGTTGGAAAATTGCTGCCCGCTCGGTTCCGCAGCCTTCGGAGCGGGCGCCACAAGACATGGTCGATTTCCCTTGACGGAACGGGAATCACCCGCGCAGCGATCGTACCGATCGGTCGGTCGGACGCCGGCCGGGCTTTCCGAAACCGCTTCACGTTGCGAACGGGCCAAGCCTCCCCATATGAAAGACGCGGCTCCTGAATGGCTGCACCACGTGCTGCAAGTCGGCACACAAGGGAAACTCGTATGGATCTTCAGTCGCTGAGCGAACGCTGCCAGGGCTTGGTGCAGTCCGCGCTGACACGCGCACGGGCCGCCGGCCACCAGTCGTTCGTTCCGGAACACCTGCTTCGGGAGCTGCTGTCCGACCCGGCCGGTCTGGCAGCCAACCTCATGCGAAGCGCAGGTGCCTCCCCGGAACAGGCGCTGGCGGGGTGTGATGAGCGGCTCGCGGCACTGCCGATCGTGGATGGACCGGGGGCCGGGCACCTCACACCACATCCCGAGACGTTGCGGGTGTTGGAACAAGCCAATAAAGCGGCGACGGCCGCGGGCGACCGCTTCGTCACGGCAGAACGCCTGCTGGCCGCGCTCGCCGTACTCAAGAACTCCTGGTCCGCCCGGATCCTGTTGGCCGCGGGTCTTGAGCCGTCCCGCCTGGAAGCGGCGATCGAACAGCTTCGCAAGGGCCGCACTGCCGACAGTGCGCAGGCGGAAAGCGGCTACGAAGCGCTCCGCCGGTTCACCCGAGACCTCACGAGCGAGGCCAGAGAGGGGCGCGTGGACGCCGTCATCGGACGCGACGAGGAAATCCGACGCGTCATGCAGATTCTTTCGCGCCGCACCAAGAACAATCCAGTGCTGATCGGCGAGCCGGGGGTCGGGAAGACGGCCATCGTGGAAGGATTGGCGATGCGGGTTGTCAATGGGGATGTTCCGGAAGCCCTGCGCGACGCCCGCATCTTCTCACTCGACCTCGGTGCCTTGGTCGCCGGCGCGAAGTACCAGGGCGAGTTCGAGGAACGACTGAAGGCCGTGCTGGCCGAAGTCGAACATGAGACCGGCATTGTCCTCTTTATCGACGAGATGCATACCCTGATCGGCGCCGGCGCGCCGTCCGGTTCAACCGACGCATCCAACCTCCTCAAGCCGGCGCTCGCGCGGGGCGTACTGCACTGTGTCGGAGCCACGACGCTCGACGAGTACCGAAAG
This sequence comes from Rhodospirillales bacterium, assembly GCA_028824295.1. Classification (NCBI taxonomy): domain Bacteria; kingdom Pseudomonadati; phylum Pseudomonadota; class Alphaproteobacteria; order Rhodospirillales; species Rhodospirillales bacterium. Next base: position 24,171 of record JAPPED010000002.1, read on the forward strand.
CACGTGGAAAAGGACGCCGCGCTCGCGCGCCGCTTCCAGCCGGTGTACGTGGCCGCGCCGTCCGTTGAAGACACCGTTTCGATCCTGCGAGGCATCAAGGAGAAATACGACCTTCATCACGGCGTGACGATTTCCGATGCGGCGCTGGTCGCGGCAGCAACCCTCTCGGACCGCTACATCAGCGACCGCTTCCTCCCGGACAAGGCCATCGACCTGGTCGACGAGGCCGCCTCCCGAAAACGCATGGAACTCGACAGCAAGCCGGAGGCGCTGGACGAGCTTGATCGCCGGATTGTTCAGCTGAAGATTGAGCGTGAAGCGCTCCGCAAGGAGAGCGATTCCCGAGCCGCCAAACGCCTCTCAAAACTGGAGGACGAACTTGCGGAACTCGAGGAGCGGGCCTCGGAGCAAAAGGCCGAGTGGGTGGCATCCAAGGACGTCATGGCCGCCAACCACAAGCTCAAGGAGCAGCTCGACAAGGCCCGGTCGGAACTGCAGCTGGCCCAGCGGGACGGCAACCTGGCCCGAGCCGGCGAGTTGGCGCACGGAGCGATCCCGACGCTGGAGGCGAGGCTGGCCGAGTCGGATCAGAAAGGTGCCGGCAGCTTGACCGGGACGGCCGTCCTGGATTCCGATGTCGCGTCAGTCGTGGCGCGGTGGACCGGCATTCCCACGGAGAACCTGCTCGCGAGCGAAGCTGAACGGCTGGTGCATCTCGAATCGGTACTGCAGTCTCGGGTCGTGGGACAGGACGATGCGCTGAGCGCGGTCGCCAACGCCGTCCGACGTGCCAAGGCAGGCCTGCAGGACCCCAATCGACCGCTGGGATCCTTTCTGTTCCTGGGCCCGACCGGCGTCGGCAAGACAGAGCTTGCCAAGGCGCTGGCGGAATTCCTGTTCAGTGATGAGCGTGCGCTGCTCCGGTTCGACATGTCGGAGTACATGGAACGGCACTCCGTGGCTCGGATGCTGGGCGCTCCGCCGGGGTACGTCGGCTACGAGGACGGAGGCACGCTTACGGAAGCCGTGCGGCGGCGCCCCTACCAGGTCATCCTGTTCGACGAAATCGAGAAGGCGCACCCGGACGTCTTCAACGTGCTGCTCCAGGTACTGGATGACGGGTGCCTGACCGACGGCCAGGGCCACGTGGTCAACTTCCGGAATACGCTCGTGATCCTGACCTCGAATCTCGGCAGCCAGTTCCTCGGTGACGATTCAATGGAAGCCGAGGCCAAGCGGCTCGCCGTCATGGAGGCGGTCCGGGCCCAGTTCCGGCCCGAGTTCCTGAACCGGCTCGACGAGATCATCCAGTTCCGCAGCCTCGCAGAAGAGCACATGGGTCGAATCGTCAACATCCAGCTTGACCGCCTCATCAAGCGAGCGTCCCGGCAAGACCTCGCGATCGACGTAACCGAGGGCGCGCGCGAGTGGCTGGCACGGCGAGGCTACGACCCGGCGTACGGTGCCCGGCCGCTCAAACGCGTGATCCAGCGCGAAGTCGAGAATCCGCTCGCGGCGCTCGTGCTGGCCGGCGGCATTCGCGAAGGCAGCCCGGTTCGCGTGTCATGCGACGGGGACTCGCTGTTGCTGCAATAAGCAGCTTCGAACCAAGCCGGGGGCAATCACGCCCGGCCCAGGGCGGAGCCCCTTCAGTTGAAGGCGGCGCCGCCCGCCGACGGACGGACGGCCAACCGAGCGGCCCCCGGACCGAAGTCGTTCCAGGCTTCGTCAATGTGATTGCGCTCGCTCAGGAACGCCACGAAGCTGTCCCCTTCAAGGAACACGGGGCTCGGCAGGTCGATGCTCTGCGGATTGACCTGCTTGTTCCGATACAGAACCTCGTAGTGCAGGTGCGGGCCCGTAGACCGGCCGGTTGAACCGACGCGTCCGATCACCTGCCCCTGTGTCACGCGCGTTCCCTGCTGGAGACCCTTCGCGTACCGGGATAAATGCGCGTAGGCCGTCTTGTACTCGCTGTTGTGCCGGATCCGGATGTACTTACCATAGGCACCGTACCGTCCGATCCGCTCGACCACTCCGTCCCCTGCGGCATAGACGGGCGTGCCGGTCGGCGCGGCAAAGTCCATACCCCGATGCATCCGATTGAAGCCCAAGATCGGATGACGGCGCATGCCATATCGCGAGGAAATGCGCGCTCCGTCGATCGGCGTGCGCATCAGGGCCTTGGTAGCGCTCCGGCCCTCGCCATCGAAGTAGCCTGCCGGCGCGTTCACAGGATCGAAGTAGTACAGCGAGCGTTTCTCGCCACGAACAACCATGGCCGCATACACGATCCGCCCGTGGTCGACCATCTTGCTGTCGACCACGTGACCCTCGTACATGACCTCGACTTCGTCGCCGGGCTGCAGATCCCGCTGGAAATCGACGTCGAAACTGAATAGTCGCACCAGTTGCTCCAGTACCGGGAGCGGCAGCCCCATGTGGCTGGCAGCTTGGTACAGGCTGGTGTCGATGGTGCCGACGGTGCGATTGAACACGACATGAAATGCGCGTTCTACCCGGTGGGTGACGTAGGCACCGTCCTCGAGAACTGCTTCGACGCTGCGCAGTGGATCCAATTGTATGGAGAACCCTTCCAGCGGACGAGCTCCCTTGTCACCGGCGCCGACGGCGACGTGCAGAACCTGCCCGATGTCGAGCGTTCGGGGATCGAATTCCCCGCTGATGGCCCGGACTGCCTTGTCAACCTGCAGTCGGTTCGCACCCGTGCCAACGAGCATCTTGGCCAGCGTGTCGCCCTGCCTGGCCGCGACCTCGAAACGTTCCACGTGGTCGCCATCCGGTAGGCTGGAAAAGGAGCGGACCGGGTCGGCATCCAGCGACGGGTCGGGGCCCAAGTCGGCGGCGATTCCCTGCTGTGGCTCCGGTGCAAGCGCCGCGAGCTGCACTTCCGCCTGCGCGGTATCTGTCCAAGCCGCCTTGTATCGACCGCGTGAGTCCCTGAGGACCAGAACGCCGCGCTTTTTCTTTGCCAAGGTTTCCAGGAAAAAGCCCGACAGCGGCTCGTCTGCGGGTGCACGGGGGTAGATCAGCTTCTGGCCAGGCTGAAGCCGGTCGACGCGACCGACTTTTCCGAAGGCGGCTGCCGCAGCGTGCGCGTGGGTCCGCCGTTCCCCGATTCCGGCCAACACGGACAGCAGGAAGTCTCCCGATCGGATACGGGTCTGTTCAAGCGCGTTTTGCAGTCGCTCTTCTTGGACCGCAGCCTGTTGGTCTTCGAGGTCCCGTGGCCATGCCCGACTTGCCAGACGTTCAGCCGTGACCTCGACCTGCGCCCAGTTGACCCGCTGCGCCGTCCATTCGCCCGTCGCGGTGCGCGCCACCAAAACCGCCTTCCTGCGGCGGTCGGAAACCGCAAAGTACGTTACCGCACCGCCCTCCAGACCGTACGAAAAATGCTGGCCGGCGATAATGGATGTCGGCCGCTTTTCCCTGGCGAAGGCGCGTACGGCGCCCCGAATTTCGGTGAGCGACATGCCAGCTCGCTGCAAGTGCAGGCCCAGCGTGTCGCCGCGCTTGAAGGTCTCGTCGACGCGGCGGCCGATCCCCCTGGGGGCCAGGCGATCGCTGATGCCGGCGAATTCGTCGGCCTGGCCGGTCGGCGTTGCACTTGTTGGCTCGACCGGAGGCGGAGGCGGGGCAGGCTCGGCCGCAGCCACGTCGGCCACCGGGCGGAAGACACCGAACGCATCGCGACGCATGTCCGCATTGCGCCCGCGGTTCGGGAGCGCGACCGCCTCCAGGACGGTCTTTCCGTCCTGAACCGAAAATTCGACGTCGATCGGTTCACCGATTGCCAGTCGGCGCAAGTTGACATGGTTCCGCAGACCCGTCGCGGCACGGTGAGCGTCATCACGCGTGGCGCCGGCCCGCAACAGCGCCATGACCAGGTTATCGCCCCGTCTGAGCTCGAGCCGCCTTGATCCCGCGCGCGCCGTCTCTGGCGTCGTGCCGACGGCGGCTTCAATCCAGTCGGCCGCTTCCTCATCTACGTAGACGCCGCCACGAACCCGGTCGCTCTCGCCTTCCCGGACAGCTACGACCGACCGTCCGCGACGCAAGGGAATGGCAACCGCGCGCAAGGCCGAGTCGCCGACAATCGGTACCGACCGGTACAGGATGACAACCTGTCCGGCAGCCATGCGCCGCAAGTTGAGATGACGCCGCAACGTGCGGACAAAGAGCTCACCTTCTACTCGAGAGATTCCTTCGCGCGTAAACAGTCGCGACAGAGTTTCGCCGGGGGCCAGCGCATCCGAGTGCACGGCCATGCCATCAATGTTGGTGAGCGGCTCGCGCGCAGAAGTCCCTGTAGCAACCAGTACAGACGCAGCAAAAACAACAGCAATCAGCGGGACCTGGATACGCATGCGAAGTCCGGGCAGGCAACACAAACGCGGGCGCACGGCCCAGGTCCGAGCAAACACCTGAACCATCGTCTAAAGCCCAAATCGATCATGCGGATACGAAAGTGTCGTGTCAACGGGTCCACAACGGCTCAGCAGGTATGCGGGGGAGCTGGCGCAGGCTTGTCGCTGGCCACGTGCACGGGGCATGGGAAACGTCATTACGGTTCCCGGCCAGCCGCCGACTGCAAGGCGGCGCCGGCGCCCGCACCCGTCCCCATCATGGCGGACCCGGCGCCTCCGCATGAACGCGTTCAAGGAACGCCAGCATTCGGTCGTTCGCGAGGTCCGGCTGCTCAAAATGCACGAAATGGCCCGCCGACTCGGCCACCTCGATCGTCAGGTTTGAGAAATAATCTTCGAGCCCGTCGGTCCACTCACTCCGCAATACGGGATCGTGTCGCCCCCAGAGAACGTAGGCCGGGACGTGGATGACCTGCGGGGCCGGCGCCTCACCCGCAATTGCGCGGCGGCGCTCCTCCGCGATCGATCGGTACCAGTTGAAGCCGCCTTGCAGCGCGCCCGGCTGCATAAAGTTGTCGACCCACGCCTCCAGGTCTTCATCGAACGCATGCGGATCATGGCTCCAGTGACGCAGAAAATGCGAGAGATAGATGCGGCAGGTGTCTCGACTGGTGCCTACGAGTTCGGCCGACCATTCCATCTGGTGAAACGTCTGGTACCAAATCTCACGGAACTGCCCGTGCTGCAGCCAGCGCCCGCCGATGCCGTCGTACGGGCAGTTGAAGAAGAACAGGCCTCGCAGGCGCTCCGCATGCGCGCGCGCCAGCATCTGCCCCACAAACGCCCCGACGTCATGCCCGATCACGGTGAACGCGCCGGCCCAGTTCGCGCCATCCGTTCGCCCGCCCAGATGATCGGCAAGAGCCAGCAGGTCATCCGCATACGCCTGCGGCGCACACACGTGCCCGGGTTTCGAACTCCGGCCGAAGCCCCGCAGATCAGGCGCCACCACGTCATAACGCTCCGCCAGGGCCGGAAGATTCTTCCGCCACGTGCGGCTGAATTCGGGCCAACCGTGCACCAGCATGACCGGCGGACCGTGGCGGTTGCGGCTGCGAAGAAAATGGAGCGCAACTTCCCCGAGCCGGACATCGTGGCGTGTCCAGGCGTGCGTCTCATCTGCGTGCATGACCGTTATCCGTACCGCACGCCGAGCTCGGTGATGGCGGTGGTCAGCGCATTCCGGATCGGCGGCTCCGTTCCGGCGTGTCCAGTGCCCGGCACGACCGTGAGCTCCGAATCAGGCCACGCCCGCGCGATGGCGGCCGCGGCGGCAGGCGGACACAGCAGGTCGTACCGTCCCTGCACGATTCGCCCGGGAATCCCCCGAAGCCGGTCAGCGTTCCGCACGAGCTGATCGGGCTCCAGAAAGAAATCATTCTTGATGTAGTGCCATTCCACATACGGCGTGTTCGGCCCTTTCCCGTCATCGGAGCCAGGCCCCCGGTCGAGCCGGGCCGGCAGCTTCGGCTCCGGCGGCGTAATCGTCGAGAGGGTCCCTTCGTATACGGCCCAGGCGTCGGCAGCGGGCAGATGAATTCTTGGGTCCGGATCTTCAAGCCGTCGCCCGTAGGCGCGGATCGGGTCCTCCCTTTCGCGTTCGGGCAGCAGGTCCCGAAACGCCGCCCACAACTCGGGCCGGAAGATTTCAGCCGCACCGCGAAACGCCCATTGGCACTCCTTGCGAGTTCCCAGGAAGACGGCCCGGAGGACAATCCCGAGAACTCGCTCAGGAAAGGCCTGTGCGTAGGCGAGCGCCAAGGTGCTTCCCCAGGACCCCCCGACCACCAGCCATCGTTCAATGCCCAAATGTGTGCGGACCTGCTCCAGGTCGGTCACCAGATGCGCGGTGGTATTGGCAGAGAGGCCTCGTTTCGGACGTGAGCGGCCCGCACCGCGCTGATCGAACAGCACGATCCGGAAACGGGCAGCATCGAACAGTCGCGCGTGGGCCGGCTGACAACCGCTGCCCGGCCCGCCGTGCAAGTACACGGCCGGGATTCCGCCTTCACTCCCGTACGTCCGCACGTGCAGTACGTGCCCCTCGCCCACCGCGAGGTCCGCCTGCTGGCTGCGATCGGTGTCCACTACGGCACCCTACGCGAAAAAACCGGATCTGTGCGGACTCGACGCCTTCGGCGGCACACGGGTTGTCCAGCCGTAGCCGATCCGGTATTTAGGCTTGAATTCTCCCGCCTGCAGTTGCGATGGTCGAGGCCATGAAGAAGGATATTCACCCGGATTATCACGAGATCACCGTGGTCATGACCGATGGAACCGAGTTCGCGACACGGTCGACATGGGGCAAACCTGGGGACACCCTCAAACTGGACGTGGATCCGCTGACTCATCCCGCGTGGACCGGCGGTCCGGTGCAGCTGCGCGAGTCCGGCGGCCAAGTGGCGCGATTCAACCGTCGGTTTGCCGGACTGAAGTTGTAGGCCCCGCGCTCAGTTTTTTCCCCGCTCCTTCGCTGCCTGCCATCAGGCGCTGGACGGCGGCGAGAATGCCCGCCGGAACCGCCACCGTCTGCTCTTGACGTTCTCGGGCCACGAACACGTGGACGAAATAACCGATTGCGGCGGGGTCAGGATCGCCACGTCGGAATAAGCCGATATCAAAAATAAGGCTCTTCCGCCCGACATGTGCCGCGCGGACCCCGGCATCAACAGGATCGGGATATCGAAGCTGCTTGAAGTACCGGCACCGCGTCTCAGGCGTGATGCCGATGGCCTCCGACGTGGCGGGATCCCACCCGGCATCCTCCGCGTAGAACCTGTTTACGACCGTGTCAAACAGCTGATAGTGCACCACATTGTTCATGTGGCCGTAAATGTCGTTATCACCCCACCGGGTCTGGAGCTCCCGCCAGTACGGGTAGTGCGCGCGCAGTGCCTGCGGCTCCGGGGCGGCCGTATTCATGGTTGCGCTTCAAAGGCCGTCCGGACCGCCTGGAGTGTCTGTTCGGGCGCCTCGATCATCATCATGTGCCCGCACTCCGGAATTTCCTCGAACACGGCGCCGGGAATGGCGAGACTCAACTTCCGACCGGCCCGCGCCGGTGTCATGCGATCATCGGTGCCGCTGATCACCCGCGTCGGCATCGTGACAGCTGCAGCTGCAACCGGACCCTCTTCGTAGGCGTTGCAAAGGGCAAGCGCCGCATGCAGTGTGCCGGCCGGGGCACGCGCCAGCAGACGGAGCGCGCCGCCGGTCATCCACATCCCCGGATTGCGCCCGCCTCCCAGTCGCGCAGCGGCAGCGTGCCCCCATTCCGTCATCATCGCTGCCGCTGCGGTCGGTCGGTCGGCAGCCGCCTCCAGAAGATTCGGGTGCACGGGCATGGCCGGCGCCGCCCCGAACAGGGCCAAGGCGCTAACCCGTTCCGGATGCCGGCGGGCGCTTTCAAGCGCCACCAGGGCGCCCATGCTGTGGCCGGCCACGCAGGCGACGCTGGCCCCGAGTTCCGACAACACGGCCATGGACCAGTCGGCGAGATCGGCGACCGTCGCCGCGGGCGGTCCGTCGCTTCGACCGTGGCCGGGAAAATCGGGCGCGCAGACCGCGTAGCCATGGTGGGCGAACCACCGCGCCGGAAGACTCCACACGCTGTGGTCCATCCCAGCACCGTGCAGGAGGACAACCGCCGGCATATCGGGCTCGAACGGTCGGCCACCGTCCGCCAGGTAGACTGCCCGTCCGGCTACCCGAATCTTCATGCGCGTGTCGCGGCGTCCAGCCCGCGCTTGAGATCGGCCTGCAGGTCGTCAATGTGCTCGAGACCCACCGACAAACGGACCAGCCCTTCGTCCACGCCCGCCTCGCGCAGGCCAACCTTGTCGAGCTGCGCGTGCGTCGTGCTGGCCGGGTGAATCACCAGCGATTTCGCGTCGCCCACGTTGGCGAGGTGCGAGAACACGGACAGTTTGGCGATCAGTGCACGTCCCCCATCGCGTCCCCCAGGCGCGCCAAACGAAATGATGGCGCCGGGGCCACGGGGCAGCAGCCGCTCGGCCAGCGCATGGTCAGGGTGCGATTCGAGGCCCGGCCATGCGACCCAGGGCACGTCCTCCCGGGCTTCCAGCATCTCGGCCACTGCCCGGGCGTTCGCCACGTGGCGGTCCATGCGCGGCCCCAGGGTCTCGACTCCGAGCAAGATGTAAAACGCATGCTGGGGACTCATGCAGGCTCCGAAGTCACGGAGCCCCTCGGCTCGGGCCCGGGCGGCAAATGCAGCCGGACCGAATTCGTCGGCAAAGCGGATGCCATGGTATCCGGCATAGGGCTCAGTGATCGTGGGATACCGCCCGCTCCCCACCCAGTCGAAATTCCCGCCGTCGACTAGGGCGCCGCCGATGGCCACGCCGTGGCCGCCGAGAAACTTTGTCGCCGAATGCATCACGATGTCGGCGCCATGTTCGATTGGGCGCAACAAGTGCGGGGTTGCAAACGTGTTGTCGACGAGGAGCGGGACCCCCGCCGCATGAGCGATGTCGGCGACCGCCTCTAGGTCCAGCACTTCGAGGCCCGGATTGCCAATCGTCTCGGCGAAGACCAGTCGAGTTTCCGGCCGGATGGCCTTGCGCATCGCGGCGTGATCCCGCGGATCGACGAAGGTGGTCGAGATCCCGAAGCGCGGAAGAGTCAGGTCCAGCAGGTTGCGGCTGCCGCCATACAGGGCGCCGGAGGAGACGATGTGATCGCCGGCGGACAACAAGGTCGCGATTGCCAAGTGGAGCGCCGCCTGACCGCTCGCGGTACAGATGCCGGCGACACCCCCTTCGAGCGCTGCAAGGCGTTCTTCCAGAGCGGCAACCGTCGGGTTGGAGATGCGGCTGTAGATGTGCCCGGCGCGCTCCAGGTTGAACAGCGACGCCGCGTGGTCGGCATCCTCGAAGACGTAGCTGGTGGTCTGGTAGACCGGCTGGGCTCGGGCGCCGTACTGCGGGTCCGGGCGCTGGCCCGCATGCACAGCAAGGGTGTCTAGGTGGTAGTCGCCAGTTCTGGACATAAAGAACTCAGGTCAGCAGCGTGAACAGGGAATGCCTGGCCGGCCCAGCGGTCAGGACCGGAAAACCTGCTCGGCGGCGGCAGTGGCCCGTTGTTTCCGTTCCAGCTCCTGCTGCGTGCGCGAACGTTCCCGGTCGAGTTCGACCAGGTACTGCTTCAGTGCGTCAACCGAGAGCGGTTCCAAGTTCCGCGGGAAATTGGCCGCGGGCTTCGGGACCAGGATGTCGTCTTCCATCGCCATCAGGGCACTTTACCCACAGGTGCCGGCAGCCGCCAGAATGCGGGTAACAACTGATATTCGTCTGGCATACTGCGCGCTTCATCAGCCATTTCGGACAACTTTGATGGTCCTTCCCGTCCAGATGGATGCAATTGAGGTCGTTGCGCCCGGCGGTCCGGATGTACTGGTCCCGTGCCGACGGCCGGTCCCCGAACCCGGCCATGACGAAGTCCTGATTCGGGTGCAGGCGGCTGGCATCAACCGCCCGGATGTCATGCAGCGGCAGGGATTGTATCCGGCGCCGCCGGGGGCGAGCGACCTGCCGGGGCTTGAAGTTGCGGGCGAGATCGTGAAGGCCGGGGCCGGTGTCGACCGTTTCTCGGCGGGCCAGTCGGTCGCAGCGCTCGTGGCAGGAGGCGGCTACGCGGAGTACTGCGTCGCACCTGATGCTCAGGTGCTGCCGGTACCGGACGGTGTTTCCGTCGCGGACGCTGCGGGATTGCCTGAGACGTTCAACACGGTCTGGGCCAATGTGTTCGAGCGCGGGCGCTTGCAGGCCGGCGAAACGTTGCTGGTGCACGGCGGCGCCTCGGGAATCGGCACGACCGCCATCCAACTCGGGCGGGCGTTTGGGGCGCGGGTGTTCGCAACCGCCGGCAGCGACGATCGGGCGCGGGCCTGCGAGGGTCTCGGTGCGGAACGGGGAATCAATTACAAGACGGAGGATTTCGTCGCGGCAGTCCTCGGAAGCACCGGCGACGCGGGCGTCGACCTGATATTGGACATGGTGGGAGGCGCCTATTTCGCCCGGAACCTCGATGCGCTGAAGGTCGAGGGGAGACTGGCAATCATCGCCTTCCTCGGCGGTTTCAAGGTGGAAGCGAGCCTGCTCCCGCTCCTGCAGAAGCGGCTCACCGTCACCGCCTCCACCCTCCGTCCACGCAGTGTCGCCGAGAAGGGCCGACTACGGGATGCATTGGTCGAGCATGTCTGGCCCTTGTTCGTCACGGGGCGCATCCGGCCGGTGACGGCCCGCACGTTCCCCCTCCATCAGGCGGCCGCCGCTCACCGGGAAATGGAGGCCGGCAGCTGCGTCGGGAAAATCCTGCTGACGGTCGATTGAGACGCCGACGACTCGCGATGTTCCGGCAGCACGCCCTCACCGCACCGCTCGTGGCGGTCACCTGAGCGAAAGCTCGGCGAACCGGGGCCGGCCGGGTCCAGTTCCGCAGCGGCCCGGACCCGCCGACGCAGACCTTGCTCAGCCGGGTCGGGCGGCCGAGATGGCGCTCCGAAGTGCCTCCTCGTCGAGCCAGCCCGGATAGGCCTTCTGGTTGACCAGGAAGAACGGCGTCCCCTGAACCCCGACGGCCTCGCCGACCGCGGCGTTGCGCTCCAGAGCGGCCACGATTGACGCGTCCTCCATGTCCCGCGCTAGTCGCACGACATCAAGGTCGATTTCCGCGGCGATCTCCATTACCCGGGTGTCCGTCAGCGCTCCGCGATGCTGCATCAGCGCGCGGTGGAGTTCGAAATACGCACCCTGCTTGTCGGCAGCCAGAGCCGCAAGCGCTGCCGTCCGGGAACTCGGGGCGAGGATCGGGAACTCCACGAAGACGAAGCGTACGTCGGTCTCGCTGTCCAGGACCTGAAGGATGGCGTCCATCGACCGCTTGCAGTAGCCACAGTTGTAGTCAAAGAACTCCACCACCGTGATGGCGTCCGAGCCCGCGGCACCGACCGCCGGCGAGCCTTCCACGATGGTCTCGTAATTGGTGGCAAGCGCAGCATCCTGCTGTCGCTTGGCCTCTTCCGCCAGCCGCCGCTGGTGCTTTTCGACGGCTTCGTAGATGACGTTGGGATTCTCGTTCAGGTACTCGCGGACGATCGTTTCCACGTCTTGCCGGTTCAGCTCGGCGGCCCCAAGCGGGCCACCGAGGAGCGCTGCAAGAATCAGCGCGCCAAGCGCAGCGAAGGTTCTCAGCATGGGTGTTTCTCCGAGCAGTTCCAGGACAACAATCTAGCGCCGGGTTGCGCCCGATGAGTCCCGCAGCAGCTGGCCGATGTCGTCGGCCCGCTGAAAGGCGGGCGAATCCGGGGGCAAGTGCTTGAGCGCTCGTTCGGCAAAACGCCGGGCATCGGCGGCGCGACCACGGATGAGCGCGTGTTCGGCCGTCGCGAGCATGGCCAACCCTTCCTTCCCTGCGCGGCTGTGCGCAGCCGCAAGCAGGCGCCAAGCCTTGGCGTTCGCCGGTTCTAGGTCCACGACGCGTTCGAGTACGCCTATCACGTCCGAAAGACTTGAATCATCTCCGGTTTCCAGCTCCGCCTGAGCGAAGCCAACCAGGATCAGGGCCGCCTCCGGCGCCAGTTCCGCGGCCTGCCGATAGCTCTCGGAAGCTTCCGAGACACGGCCGTTCTCGAGGAGGATCTGGCCGCGCAGCTCGTGGAAGTAATGGTCTTCGGGACTCTGGGCGATAAGCCCGTCAATCCTCGACAGCGCCGCGGTCAGGTCTGACTTTCGGTAGTACGCAATGGCGCGCGCATACTGCCCGGCGACGCTGTCATCTCCGCCATAGCGCTGCAGCGTTTGTTCGGGCGGGTCGGTAAAGGCAACGATCTTGGCTACGAGGCGGTCGTAGGCGGCCAGTTCGGCGGCGCGTCCTGCAGACAGCGGCACCTGCTCATCACGCGTCCAATCCAGGATCTGCTGGATGCGCTCTTGTGTCAGTGGATGGGTACGAGCGTACGGATCCAGGAGTTCCAGCGTTTGCTCCTTGGCTTGCAGCGCGATCAGCAACTCCACCAACGGGCGTGCTGGCCGACCCACCGCGGCCAGGTACTGAAGGGCCGCCAGGTCCGCCGCGTACTCCGCCGAGCGCGAATGCTGGAGGAACATCCTGCTGGCAATGTTCTCGCCCAGCGACATGCCGGCCGCCCCGAGCGAGATGGCATCGTCCCCTCCGCCCAAGGCGCTTGCGCCGATTGTGATCAACGTGGTGGCCAGCCCGGCGATCGCCGCATTTTCCGCCGCCTCGCGGGTCCGCACGAGATGTCCTGCGGCAATGTGCCCGGCCTCATGGGCAATCACGCCCACGAGGGCATCCGGGGTGCCGGCGCGGACGATCAGGCCCGTGTGAATGAAAATGTTCTGGCCGCCCGCCACGAACGCGTTGATCGTCGGTTCGTTCACGAAGTACAGCCGGACCGAGCTCGCCTCCAAGCCGGCAGCCGTAAACACGGGGTCCGCCCACGCGCGGACGTGCGTTTCGATTTCCGCATCCCGAATCAGTGGGATTCCTTGCGCCGACACTGCCGAAACAGTGGTCGCGACGACAACCCCTGCGGCCAAGAGCACCGCTCCCAACCGCTTGGCGCGCACGGACGCTGACGCCGATTTCCGTTTCCGACGCGGGCACAGCGTCATCCTGCCGTCCCGGTCGCGATCCTTCCATCGCGCATCATGTCCAGCAGCGCGGCCGCAGCCGCAGCTGGAGCCATGCGACCCGAACGAACCTCGACTTCCCAGCGGGCCACGTCTGATCGGGGTTTCGCATGAGCTTCCCGGAAGGACTCCCGCAGCGCGAGATTCACATAGCTCCAAACGGCCTCCGCCGCCTGGCGGGCTCGGGCGTCGTCTCGGCTCCCGTCACTCGTGGTGACCGCCTCGAAGGCCTCGATGCGTTCCCAGGCGTGGCCGATGCCCATCCCCTCAACCGCCGAGCATGCGAACACCTCGGGCTTCCACGTCTCCGACGGCGGAGACATCAGCCGGAGTGCCCGCTTGTACTCGCCGACAGTGAGTTCCGCAGCCCGCTTCAAGTCCCCATCAGCCTTGTTGATCAGGATGAAGTCCGCGATCTCCACGATCCCGCGCTTGATCCCCTGCAGGTTGTCGCCCGCCCCGGGCTGCACCAGCAGGGCAACGAGGTCAACCACCTCGCGGACGGCAAGCTCTGCCTGGCCAACCCCCATGGTCTCGATCAAGATGACGTCGAAGCCGGCCGCCTCGCACAGCGTGACCGATTCCCGTACGCCGCGGGCAATGCCTCCGTGCAGACCGCCCGACGGGCTCGGACGGATGTAGGCGCTGTCGGACCGGCCCAACCGCTCCATCCGGGTCTTGTCGCCGAGAATGGAGCCCCCGGAGATCGTGCTCGAGGGATCCACCGCAAGCACGGCTACGCGTTTCCCCCGGCCAATGGCATGAAGCCCGATCGCTTCAGAAAAGGTCGATTTTCCGACCCCGGGTGGGCCCGAGATGCCGATTCGGATGGCGGTACCGGCATTCGCGAAGACCGCCTGTACCAGTCCGGCTGCTGCCGACCGGTCACGTGGATGGCGGGATTCGACCAGGGTGATCCCGCGCGAGAGCGCCCGCCGATGGCCGCCAAGGATTTGCTCCGCCAGTTCCTGGATCGCTGGCGAAGCGGTGGCCGGCGCCGGCAAGGCCGAAGCCGCGTGGGGGCCAGCCTCGGCGGCGTCCGCCGTCGGGCCGGCAGGGTTGTCCGGTTCGGTATCGCGGGCGGGAAGGCTGCGTGCGTAGATGATCCACCCGATAACGCACGCCAATGCCAACGGCGCGAATATGGCGGCTACCAGGTACAGGTCGCTAGCCACCCCCGCCCGCCTCTCAGCGTCCGTCTTGGGCTTCGATCAACGTCAGCACGCGAGCGGCTGCCTCGGGAACCGGCGTCCCCGGCCCGAAGATGGCGCCCACCCCGGCGTCCCGCAGCGCGTCGTGGTCCCCGGCCGGGATCACGCCGCCGCAAATCACGTGAATGTCGTCGGCCCGCTCTTGTTTCAGCGCGGCGATCAGTTCCGGCACCAGGGTCAGGTGGCCGGCAGCCAGCGTCGACACGCCGACCACGTGCACGTCGTTCTCGACCGCCTGCCGGGCGACCTCCGCCGGCGTCCCGAACAAGCCACCGACGTCCACGTCGAAGCCGACGTCTGCGAACGAGGTTGCGATCACCTTCGCGCCCCGGTCGTGACCGTCCTGTCCAAGTTTCGCGACCAGGATGCGAGGCCGGCGGCCGTGGCGTTCGGCGAACTGCGACGTGCGGCTGCGCAACGCGGTGAGTTCGTCGTCACTGGTCCTGGCTCTGGAATAGGCCCCGCCTGCTACTTGCACCAGCGCCGTGTGGCGGCCGAAGACGCGTTCCATGGCGAGAGAGATTTCGCCCACGGTCGCCCGGGCGCGGGCCGCGTCGACGCTCAGCGCCAGCAGGTTAGCGTCGTCGGCAGCCGCCCCCGCGCTCAGTGCATCGAGCGCCCGCTGGCAGGCTTCCGAGTCCCGTTCTGCCCGCACCGACTTCAAGCGCTCGACCTGGCGCACCCGCACCTCTTCCGTATCGATGGCGCGTACTTCCACGCCGGTCTCCTGATCGGTGCGATACCGGTTCACGCCCACTAGAACATCGTGCCCTTCGTCCAGACGCGCCTGACGGCTGGCGGCGGAGGTTTCGATGCGGAGTTTCGGCATCCCGCTCTCCACCGCCCGCGTCATGCCGCCCAGCTCCTCGACCTCGTCGATCAACGCGCCCGCCGAGCGGACCAGTTGTTCCGTCAGGTGTTCCACGTAGTAGGAACCCCCAAGCGGATCGATCGTCCGCGTCATGCCGGCTTCTTCCTGGAGGATCAGTTGCGTGTTCCGCGCGATCCTGGCCGACGTATCCGTGGGCAGAGCGATGGCCTCGTCAAAGGCGTTCGTGTGAAGGGACTGGGTACCGCCCAGCACGGCCGCCAGTGCCTCAACCGTCGTGCGCACCACGTTGTTCAAGGGGTCCTGCTCCGCCAGCGACACGCCCGAGGTCTGGCAGTGCATGCGGAGCATCAGCGAACGGGGGTCGCGCGGCGAGAACATCCTCGCCATGCGTTCGGCCCACAACACCCGGGCAGCGCGCAGCTTGGCGGCCTCCATGAAGAAATTCATGCCGATGCCGAAGAAGAACGACAGCCGCGGCGCGAACTGATCGACTTCGAGCCCTCGCCCGAGCGCGGTCCGCACGTATTCGAGTCCGTCCGCCAGCGTGAAGGCCAGCTCCTGCACCGCCGTCGCCCCGGCTTCGTGCATGTGGTAGCCGGAAATGGATATGGAATTGAAGCGGGGCATGTGGGAAGCGGTGTAGGCGATCACGTCGGCCACGATTCGCATCGATGGCCCGGGCGGATAGATGTACGTGTTTCGGACCATGAACTCCTTGAGGATGTCGTTCTGAATCGTGCCGGTGAGGGCCGCGGGAGCGACTCCCTGTTCCTCGGCCGCGACGATGTACGCCGCCATCACCGGCAGCACCGCCCCGTTCATGGTCATGGACACGCTCATCTGGTCGAGCGGAATGCCGTCGAACAGGATCTTCATGTCTTCAACCGAATCGATCGCGACACCCGCCTTTCCGACATCGCCCTGCACGCGCGGATGGTCGGAGTCGTACCCGCGGTGGGTGGCCAGATCGAAGGCCACGGAAAGGCCCTTCTGACCGGCGGCGAGGTTTCGCCGGTAGAACGCATTGGACTCCTCGGCCGTGGAGAAGCCCGCATACTGGCGGATGGTCCACGGTCGGCCCGTGAACATGGTGGCCCTCGGACCCCGCAGGAAGGGAGCGAATCCCGGCAGCCCCTTCGGGAGTCGGGGATCACCGACATCGGCGGTCGTATAGAGCGGTTTGACGTCGATGCCTTCCGGCGTTGTGTGCACATGCCCGTCGGGGTCGCCACCATACTCCCGGCGCGCGCGCTCGGCCCACTCGGCGAGGTCAGGAACCGTGAACGGATCGGTCATGGCTGAATTCGCAGTGCCTGTGGATCGGTACCCGAACTGCGTCGGGGCTCGGTACCGCGCACGAGCCCGGCGCGAAGGTTAGTGATCGGCCCGGTCGATCCACGGAAGCGGGCAGACCGGCACGCCTTCTTCACGCAACTCCCGGGCTTCCTCGCAGGTGGCCTCGCCGTAAATGCTCTTCTCTTCGCGTTCCCCCGCGTACATGGCCCGGGCCTCGGCCGGAAAGCGATTACCCACGTACGTGCTGTTCTTTTCGACCGTCCGGCGGAGCTTGCGCAGGGCCTGCAGCATCGCAGCCTGCTCCTGCCTGCGCTCCGGTTCCCCGTCCTGGCCGCGGGCCGGTCGCTGCGCCATCGGCGCCTTCTTCACCTTCACCGTATCGCATACAGGACAGCGAATCTGGCCCTTGGCGGCCTGCTGGTCATAGTCAGCCCCGCTCGGAAACCAGCCTTCGAAAACGTGGCCGCTGTCGCATTCGAGGTCGAATAGGATCACTGGACGCGTTCGCCCTATTGCCAGACTGTTGCATTCTAGACCAATTGGCAGGAACGAGGCCATGCGGGAGATGAACTCCGAGGACGGCCCGCGCGCCAGGCTCCCCGGGACCGCACCTTCGCCGTGGATCGTGCGACATGGACGCGCCGCCGGCCGGGGGCGCACCGTGCTCGACCTTGCCTGCGGGAGCGGGCGCCATGTGCGGCATTTCCTGGCTCAAGGTTGTCACGTTACCGGCGTCGACAGGGATCCGGATGCCGCAGCCCCCATCCGCTGCGGCCGTTTCGAACGCATCGTGCAGGACCTCGAAGACGGTAGTCCCTGGCCGTTCCCGAAGCGCACCTTCGATACGGTCATCGTCACCAACTATCTGCATCGGCCGCTCTTCCCCCACATCGTGGCCGCCGTCGCCGTCGGGGGCCGGCTACTGTACGAGACGTTCGCCGTGGGGAACGAGCGGTTCGGCCGGCCCCGTGACCCCAGGTTTCTCCTGCGGCGCAGCGAATTGTTGGCCGCGGTCGGTGATTCCCTGCGCGTGCTCGCATACGAAGACGTCGTGACGCCGCGGCCCGCCCGGGTCCAGCGAATCGCGGCCGTCCGCGACACGGCCGGCGCAGCTTGACGCCTCGCGGCGCCGTGACCGCAAGCCGGCGCCAGCTGCCGGCCGCTACCTGGCGTAGCCGATTGCCGCTAGCAAGTCGGCGGCGGCCCTGACCAGCGTCGCTGCACCGCCAGGCTCGGAATCATGTCTCGGGCCTCCGCGACGGCATCCGGGTTCAGGTCCGTCACGACCAGTTCCGGCTCGTCCCCGGCCGCGGCAACCACTTGACCCCACGGGTCCACCACCATCGTGTGTCCCCACGTCCGGCGCCGCCCATAATGAACGCCGCACTGCGCTGGCGCGAAGACCCAGCTCCCTGTCTCGATCGCCCGAGCGCGGAGGAGCGTTTCCCAGTGCGCGCGCCCCGTGGGACGCGTGAATGCCGAGGGGATGGAGAGAAACCAGGCGCCCGCCTTGGCAAGTGACTGATAGAGCTCAGGAAACCGGAGGTCGTAGCAAACGGTCATGCCCAGCAATCCCCAAGGCGTCACGGCTGTTACGGCACGGGTGCCGGAACGATAGCGCTCGGATTCCCGGTAGCTTTCGCCTGACCCGGGATCGGCATCGAACATGTGAATCTTGTCATACCGCCGCACCACCGCTCCGTCAGCGTCGATCAGCAGTGACCGATTGGCCAATCTGCCGTCCGAATCGTCCGGCTCGACCGCGAGCGAGCCCAGCAGCACCCAGATCTCGGCCTCACGTGCCGCCTGGCACACGGCGCGGGTAGCGGGGTGGGACTCTTCAGGAGCGGCCGCCGCCTGCATGGCGCTGGCCGGGGCAAGCAACGGCGCGTTTTCCGGGAATGCCACCAGGTCCGCCCCGGCAGCCCGGGCGGCATGCACCTGCTGCTCGATGATGCCCAGATTCGCAGGGAGATCTGGCGTGCTGGTGAGCTGCGCGCAGGCCAAGCGGAAAGGTCTGGAGCGCTCAGACATCTCCGAGCAATCGGTCGAGTTCGCCCGATGCCGCGGCGGCAGCGAGCTCGTCGGAACCGCCGACGTGGGATCCGTTGATGAATATCTGGGGAGCCGTTCGCGCGCCGCCGGCCGCCGTCATCATTTCCGCCCGAAGCTCCGGGCTGCCGGTCACGTCGATCTCCCGGAAGGCGACTCCGCGGTCGCCGAGCAGGCGTTTCGCCCGATAGCAGAACCCGCAGAGCATCTGCGTGTAGACAACGACGTCGGGAGCCGTGCCCATGGTGCCTCCTATGTGCCGATGGCCGCGCCGTCCTTCCGAGGGTCGGAGCCTGCCGACAAGACCCCGTTGTCGGGATCGATCGAAATGGCTTGGCCGCCGCCGAACGGCAGGTCAGGGACGTCAACCGCGTGTCCAAGGCGCTCCAGTGCGTCTCGCGTCGAGCGGGGCACCCCCCGCTCGCAACTCAGCACACCGTCGAAATGGAATGCCCGCGGGCAATCCAGCGCCTCCTGCACATCCATGCCAAAGTCCAGGACGTTGGTCAAAAAGTGCGCTTGGCCGACCGGCTGGAAGTGCCCGCCCATCACACCGAAGGGCATCCAGGCACGATCGCCGCGCACGGCCATCGCGGGGATGATCGTATGCATGGGACGCTTGCCCGGCATGAGCTCGTTCGGATGGCCGGGTCCGAGCGAAAAGCCCGCTCCGCGGTTGTGCAGCATCACACCGGATCCCGGTGCAAGGATCCCGCTTCCGAACGAATGGAACAGCGAATTGATGAACGACACCGCGTTTCGGTCAGCATCCACGACGGTGAGGTAGACCGTATCCCGGTGTTCGGGTAAATCCGGCGGCGTAAGTCCCGGAGTCATCCGCTGCACATCAATCCGCGCGCGAAGCGCGTCAGCGTGTGCGTCGCTTAGCAGGGCTTCCACGGGCACCTCGGCGTGCTCCGGATCTGCCAGTCGCGCCGCACGTTCGCAGTAGGCCAAGCGCGTCGCTTCGGCTTCAAGGTGAAAGCGCTCCGGGCCCAGGGGGTCCAGCTTCGCCAGATCGAACCCGCTCAGCACGTTGAGCATCAGCAGCGCGATGATGCCTTGCCCATTCGGCGGGCACTCGTATACATCCACCCCGCGGTACCGTGTACGTATCGGCGCCACGTAGTTGACGGCAGCAGCCGCAAAGTCTTCCTCCGTGTGCACACCGCCCGCTGCCTGCAACTTGCCGACGATGTCCTGAGCCACCGGGCCTTCGTAGAAGGCCCTTGCCCCGTGACTGGCGATGGCCTGCATGGTCTCGCCAAGACGCGGCTGGCGATGCACCTGTCCCGCGCGGGGCGGAAGTCCCTGCGGGAGAAACACGGCCGCGGCGTCCGGGTCCGCCTGCAGCTTGTCGTGTTCGCGGCTCCAGGCGTCCGCGATCACGTCGCCGACCGGATAACCCTCGACCGCATAGGCGATGGCCGGTGCGAGCGCGCGGTCGAGGCCCAGACGGCCGTGATCCGCCAGCAAGCGTTCCCAGGCACGCACGGCACCGGGGACGGTCACCGCGTGCGGGCTGGTAAACGGGATCGCCCCTAACCCGGCGTCCCGCAGCGCGCCGGCCGATGTCGCCGCGGGTGCCCGACCCGAACCGTTCAGGGCGATGACTTCACCGCCGCCCGCCGGCGCGTACAAGCAAAAGACGTCACCCCCGATTCCGGTTGAATGGGGCTCCACCACTGCCAGGACGGCCGCCGCGGTAACCGCCGCGTCGATCGCGTTGCCGCCTTCGCGCAGCACGTCGACGGCCGCCAATGTGGCCAATGGATGAGACGTCGCGGCGGCGGCGTTGGTGCCGCGCACCGGGGAGCGGCCAGGCTGGTGAAGGTCACGCATAGGATCTGGGTCCAAGTGAAATCGACGGACACGTCAAGCACGAATGCCCCGGCACGCCCCGGGGCATTCTATTGGGAAGAAGCGGGCGCGGTTGTATGGCCGGTCGGCAGGCAAGCGGTCACCCTTCCGGGGCTCGCTGGCGCCCGCGGTGCCGTCTCGTTCAGCGCACCTGCCGAGCCCGCGGTCGGTCCCGATTCGGGCGATCGGGCGCCCCGCGCCGGCGTTCCTGCCGCCCTGTTGAGTCGCGAAACAGGTGTCATGCGATGGCCGTCCGGCCGCCTGTGACAGCCGCGTCTGGACGTTGCGTATCTTGACCCGTTGATATCCCGTCTCTACAGTCGTCAATGCATCCTGAGGGGTTGACGCACCCCACCAACCTGCAGCCCGTGCAAGGTGGTTTCCCGCTGGGGAGATGCGGCCGGACGGCAATCACGGGCGTCAGCCTCCTCAGCGCCGCGCCGAAGGAGGTTCTCATGTCGCACGGCTCCGGGCCCGCTTCTCCGGGCAAGCGCACGGTTTCGCCGTGCCGGAGCGGCTTGCCCGCCACGTCGCCATCAGCACCAAGCCATTGCGCCGGCCTTGGGCAGCCGCCGCCCGTGCACGGCCTCCCGACGGGTTCCACCGCATCGGAACCACTGTCTGGAACGCGATGACACGACCCTCCATCAGCTTTGAGTTTTTCCCGCCCGCGGATGCGGGCGCCGTGCAACGCCTGCAGCGGGTCATGAATCTGCTGGTACAGCTCGGACCCAACTTCTTTTCGGTCACCTATGGTGCCGACGGCTCCACCCGCTCGCGCACCGAAGGACTCGTGTGCTGGATCCGCCAGGAGCTTCCCGTGCCCCCGGCCGCTCATCTGACCTGTGTCGGGTCAACCCGGTCCCAGACGAACGCCCTGGCGCGGCGCTGGTGGTCGCTGGGAATACGGCACATCGTGGCACTTCGCGGCGACCCGCCGAAAGGCGCCGATCAGTATCGCCCGGAACCGGACGGCTACCGCAATGCGGCCGATCTCGTGCGCGGCATCCGCGCTGCCGCCGATTTCGAGATTTCGGTGGCAGGCTATCCGGAGCCGCACCCCGAATCTCCGTCACCGGCAGCGGATATCGAAAACCTGAAGGCCAAGGTGGATGCCGGTGCCGATCGGGTGCTCACGCAGTACTTTTTCGACAATGCCTGTTTCCTACGCTTCCGCGACCGATGCCGCGCCGCTGGCATTACGGCGCCGATCGTGCCCGGGATACTCCCGGTCACCGATTTCGCGCGGGTCGCGGAATTCAGCCGCCGCTGCGGCGTGACGATCCCGTCGCACATGGCCGCGACCTTCGAGCCCCTGGACACCGACGCCCGTACCCGCGAAATGATCGCCGCAGGCGCTGCGGTGTCGCAATGCGAAGATCTCCGGCGCGAGGGGGTGAACGCGTTTCACTTCTATACGTTGAACCGTGCTCGGCTCAGCTACGCGATCTGCTGGTGGCTGGGCCTCCGTGGACGCATTGAGGCGTCGTCGGCCGGGGCGGCGGACCCGGACGCATGAGCGGACCGGCAGCGGACATGGCCGTCCGGCGGCGAGAGCTGGAGCGCCGTCTCCGCGAACGGATTCTCCTGCTGGACGGCGCGTTCGGCACCATGTTGCAGGGGCGAGGTCTCGAGGAGCGTGACTACCGAGGGGGGCGCTTCCGGGAGCATCCGCACGACCTTGCGGGCAACTTCGACATCCTCTGCCTGACTCGCCCGGACGTGGTGGCGGATGTTCACGACGCCTATCTCGGCGTGGGCGCCGACATCATCGAGACCTGCACCTTCAGCGCGACGTCCATCGCCCAGGCGGATTACGGAACCGGGGATCTGGCGCGGGAGATCAACTACGCTGCGGCCCGCATCGCCCGGGAGGTCGCCGCCCGCCACGAAGCCGACGGTCGGTCACGCTTTGTGGCCGGGGCCCTGGGCCCGACCAATCGGACAGCGTCAGTTTCGCCGGTAGTCGAAGACCCGGCCGCGCGCAACGTCACCTACGACGAGCTCCGCCGGGCGTATCGGACGGCCGCGCTCGGCTTGATCGAGGGCGGCGCGGACCTGCTGCTGGTCGAGACGGTGTTTGACACCCTGAACGGCAAGGCGGCGCTGCACGCCATTGCCGAGGCGTTTGATCGCGCCGGGGTTCGACTGCCAGTCATGATCTCCGGCACGATTACGGACGCGTCGGGGCGGACGCTGACCGGCCAGACACCGGCCGCCTTCTGGGCGTCCGTGCGCCATGCCCGGCCGTTTTCGATCGGGTTCAACTGCGCCCTGGGGGCGCGGGAGCTTCGCCCGCATCTCCAGGAGATCGCCCATCTCGCTGACCGGCCAGTGTGTCTCTATCCGAACGCGGGGCTCCCCAACGCCTTCGGCGGCTACGACGAAACGCCGTCGAGCATGGCCGCCGACCTCGGCGAGTTCGCCGAGAACGGGTGGCTGAACATCGCGGGCGGTTGCTGCGGGACCACGCCCGAGCACATCGCCGCCATCCGGGATGCCGTCGTGGACAAGGCTCCGCGAACGGCCGCGCCGCCGATGTCGTACTGCTTCCTGTCCGGACTGGAGCCGCTCGCCATCAACCAGGACACCGGCTTCGTCAATGTCGGCGAACGCACCAACGTCACGGGGTCGGCCCGGTTTCGGCGACTCGTGCTGGACGGGGATTTCGACGCGGCGCTGGAGGTGGCCCGCGACCAGGTCCGGAACGGCGCCCAGATCATCGACATCAATCTCGACGAAGCGATGCTCGATGTGGAAGCGGCGATGGCGCGGTTCCTCCGCCTGATTGCCGCGGAGCCGGAAATCAGCCGGGTGCCGCTGATGCTGGATTCCTCGAGCTGGTCCGTGCTGGAGGCGGGCCTCAGGAACGTCCAGGGCAAGCCCATCGTGAACTCGATCAGCCTCAAGGAAGGCGAGGCGGCGTTCCGCCAGCAGGCGGAAGCGGTCCTGCGACACGGCGCTGCCGTCGTGGTGATGGCCTTCGACGAACAGGGACAGGCGGAGACGGCCGAACGAAAGGTCGAGATCTGCGGGCGCGCCTATCGGATTCTGGTGGACGAGGTTGGCTTCCCCCCTGAGGACATCATCTTCGATCCCAACATCTTTGCCGTGGCCACCGGCATCGAGGAGCACGACGACTACGCGGTCGCGTTTCTCGAGGCCTGCCGTCAGATCAAGGCAACGCTGCCCGGAAGTCTCGTGTCCGGGGGTCTCTCCAACCTCTCCTTTTCGTTCCGCGGCAACGACAGCGTCCGCAAGGCCATGCACTCGGTGTTCCTCTACCACGCCATCGCGGCCGGGCTCGACATGGCGATCGTCAACGCAGGGCAGCTCGCCGTCTACGCGGACCTTCCCGCGACCCTCCGGGAAACGGTGGAGGACGTCGTCCTCAACCGACAGCCGGACGCCGCGCAGCGTCTGCTCGAGATAGCCGCCGGACCAGTCCGTGCCCTCGAGACCGAAGACGAAACGGACCCCGAATGGCGCCGCAAACCAGTCGGTGAGCGGCTGATGCATTCCCTGGTCGAGGGAATCACCGAGTTCATCATCGAGGACGTCGAGATTGCCCGCCAACAAGTGGAGGATCCGCTCGACGTCATCGAGGGCCCGTTGATGGACGGCATGAGCCGGGTGGGCGACCTGTTCGGTTCGGGGCAGATGTTCCTGCCCCAGGTCGTCAAGAGCGCCCGAGTCATGAAACAGGCAGTGAACCACCTGGAGCCGTTCATCGAAGCGCGCAAGCAGGGGCGGGCCCGCGCCCGGGGTCGCATCGTGCTTGCCACCGTGAAAGGTGACGTGCACGACATCGGCAAGAACATCGTCGGCGTCGTGCTCGGGTGCAACCACTTCGAGGTCATCGACCTTGGCGTCATGGTTCCGTCTGCGGCCATCCTGGAGGCCGCCCGTGATCACGACGCCGACATGGTGGGCCTGTCAGGGCTGATCACGCCGTCGCTCCGCGAAATGTGCTTGGTCGCCGGCGAGATGGAGCGCGAAGCGCTCCGCATCCCGCTCCTGATCGGCGGTGCAACCACCTCCAAGGCCCATACCGCGGTGAAGATTGCGCCAGAGTACTCCGGCCCGGTCGTGCATGTGGCCGATGCGTCGCGCGCCGTAACCGTCGCCTCCAGCCTCGCCAGCAGCACGCGCGCCCCGACGCTGGTCGCTGAAGTGCAGGAGGAATATGGAAGGATCCGCGAGCAGCACGGGGATCGACGCAGACGTTCCAACCGCTTACCGCTCGAGGAGGCGCGGAAGCGACGAATCCACATTGACTGGAGCAACGGGATCCCGCCTCCGCCCCGCGACACCGATCTGCTCCAATTCGCGGCCTACGACCTCGATGAACTCGCGGAGCAAATCGACTGGACACCGTTCTTCCACACTTGGGAACTCACGGGGAAGTGGCCCCAGATTCTCGATGACCCGGTGGTCGGCGAGGCCGCTCAGGGCCTCTTCCGGGATGCCCAGGCCATGTTGCGGCGGATCGTGGACGAGCGGTTGCTGGAAGCTCGGGGGGTCACCCGGATGTTTCCGGCCAACGCCGTCGATGACGACGTCGAGGTGTACGCCGACGCCACCCGCTCGGATGTGCGGGCGCGGTTCGTCTTCCTTCGCCAGCAGATGGACAAGTCCGCCGGTCGTCCCAACCTTTGTCTGGCCGACTTCGTTGCCCCCAAGACAACGGGGCTGGCCGACCACATCGGCGCGTTCGCCGTCACTGCCGGCATCGGCATGGACGCCGCGAGGGAAGGCCAGGATGCGTACGCCGAGATCCTTCTCCAGTCGCTGGCCGACCGCCTTGCCGAAGCCTTCGCGGAACGCATGCACGAAAGAGTGCGGAAGGAGTTCTGGGGTTACGCGCCCGACGAGGACCTGGACAACGAGGCTTTGATCGACGAGGCGTATCAGGGCATCCGTCCGGCTCCGGGATATCCGGCCTGTCCCGATCACAGCGAGAAGCGCACGCTGTTTCAACTGTTGGAGGCCGACACCCGCGCCGGCATCACCCTCACCAACAGTTTCGCGATGATGCCGGCCGCGTCGGTCTCCGGTCTCTACTTCGCCCATCCGGAGACGAGATACTTCGGTGTCGGCCGGATCGGCCGAGACCAGGTGGAGGACTACGCCCGGCGCAAGGGATTCGCCGTGGCGGAAGCAGAGGAAACGCTTGCCGCCAATCTCGGGTACGCCCCGGAGGACTGTTAGGCCTCGGATCGCGACGATGTGCGCCGGGCGGGTTCGCGAACGCCGTGCCGCCGTGTGCTCGCTTGACGACTCCGTGAGAGGCGGTTAGCGTCCGAATTGCCCGTTTCCACGGGTATTGGTGCGGGAATCAGCAGATCGTGGCGGACGACACGCCCAACGGCCGCGATGTTCCGCCGGATCTTTCCCGTCTCGCGGATCGCCTGGCCGATGACACGTCGTCTTCGTCCGGCAACGTTCGATCTGACCGAGGCGCTCGCGGTAAGGCTTTCGGCGGGGCGCTAAAGGTATCTTCCGAAATGATTGCGGGAATCGCCCTGGGCGGCGGGGCCGGCTGGTTGCTTGATGACTGGCTGGACACGTCGCCGACGTTGTTGATCATCTGCGTCGGGCTCGGGTTCGCCGCTGGTCTCCGTAACGTGTTTCGCACTGCCCAAGGTTTCAGCCGGCGGCAACCGGACCAAGAACAGAATTCTCCGCCTCAAGATCCGCCCTCCGGAACGTAACGCTCAATGGCAACCGACAGCAGCGCGAGTGGTGACGCGGCCCACGGGCCGCTCGAACAGTTCGAGATCGTCGCCCTCGAACCCATTCAGATCGGGGGGCTCGACCTCTCGTTCACCAATTCAGCTCTCTGGATGCTGATCGCAGTCGCCACCATTGCTGTGGTGTTCGCCGGCGGCATGCGGCGGCGCGCGATTATTCCCGGGCGATGGCAAGCGGCGGTGGAACTGACCTACCGGTTCGTGGCCAACATGCTGCAGGACAACGTCGGTCCGCAGGGGGCCCGTTACTTCCCCTTTATTTTCAGCCTGTTCCTGTTCATCCTTTTCGGAAATCTCCTGGGGATGGTGCCCTACAGCTTTACGTACACCAGCCACATTGCCGTAACGTTCGCCATGGCCGCCGTGGTATTCGTCGGCGTGACCGTCATTGGGCTGGTGCGACACGGAGTCCGGTTCCTGTCAATCTTCGTCCCGTCCGGTGTCCCGATAGCGCTCATCCCGTTGATGGTGCCGATCGAGATCATCAGCTATTTCGTCCGACCGGTCAGCCTTTCTCTGCGCCTGTTCGCCAACATGATGGCCGGGCATACGATGCTCAAAGTCTTTGGGGGCTTTGTCGGCCTCCTGCTGTCCGCCGGCCTCGGGCTCCTAGCGCCGGTGTCCATCATCCTGATCGTGATCCTGACCGGCTTTGAGTTGCTGATAGCGGCCATTCAGGCCTATGTCTTCGCGGTCCTGAGCTGCCTGTACCTGAGTGACGCGCTGGATCTTCACCACTAAGTTCCGTTCCTCATTTCATTTTCACCCTCACTCCCGAAAGGATCTTCCCGTGGAAACAGAAGCTGCCAGGCTGATCGGCGCCGGTCTCGCCACCATCGCGCTCGCTGGAGCCGGTATCGGCATCGGCAACATCTTCGGAAACTACGTTTCTGCCGCCATTCGCAATCCGTCAGCCGCGCCCAAGGTCTTTGGCAACGTGCTGTTGGGCTTCGCATTGACGGAGGCGATCGCACTGTTCGCGCTGCTGATCGCGTTCCTGATTCTCTTCGCCGTCTAGCCTGAATTGCCGCCAATGGCTCGCCGCTTCCCCGTTGTTTGCTCCATTGCGTCCGCCGCGTTGCTTCCAGCTGTGGCGTCCGCGGAGAGCAACATGCCGCAGCTTCGCGTGGAAACGTTCGCATCCCAGATTTTCTGGTTGGTGGTCACGTTCTCGCTGCTCTACGTCGTGATCAGCCGGATCGTGCTGCCGCAGGTGCGAACCACCCTGCGGGCCCGTGAAACGCGGATTGGCGCCGACAGGGAGCAGGCGGACGAGCTTCGCAAGGAAGCCGAAGCCGCGCACCACCGCGGGAGTGACGCGCTGGCGGCCGCGCGTGCCGACAGCGATCGGCTGCTCCGGGAAGCGCACGACAAAGCGGCCGAGACCTTCCGGACAGAAACCCAGCGCCTGCAAGAGGCTCTGGAGAACGAGAGAGTCGAGGCGGAGGCCCGCATCGAAGCGAGTCGCGCGGTGGCGCTGCGGGACGCCGAGGCCGCGGCCGTAGAGCTCGTGCGGTCGCTCACCGGCAACCTGACGTCCGTGCAGATCGAGGATGCGGCCTTGTCCCGCGTCGTCGCACAGGCCGCCCGGGAAAAGACGCCATGACGTGGTCTGTGCTGGCCCAGGATCCGTCCTTCTGGGTCGCGATATCGTTCGTCCTGTTCGTAGGTGCCTTCGGGCGCCTGTTGTTTCGGAAGCTTGCCGCTGTCCTGGATGCACACCGGAACGCGGTACGCGATGAACTGGACAGCGCGGCAGCTCTCCATGCCGAAGCGCAGTCCCTCCGTGACCGCTATACCGACGAGGCCGCGGAGGCCGAGAAAACGGCCGGGGAGATTCGCGGCCGGGCGCAAGAGACCGCCGGGCAAATTGCCGCAGATTCAGATCAGCGGCTGCAGGCACACCTCTCCCGGATGCGTGCGCGCGCCACGGAAGAGATCGCCCGCACCGAGGAGGCCGCGCGGCAGATGTACCGGGAGCGGGTGGCCGACCTGGTGCTGGAAGCGTCGACTCGCCTGCTGCGCGAACGAATCGATGCCGAGACACAGCTTTCCCTCGTTCAGCAGACAGTTGACAGCCTTGGACAGTCACTGAAGCAGCGGCAAGCGTGAGACCCTCTGCGGTGAACTTGCCCCCTGCCTGCCCCAAATGATGTCCATGTCCGAGACCCCGAAAGTCAAAACGCCTTGGCATGGGACCACGGTACTGTCGGTTCGGCGGGCTGGAGCGGTGGTCATTGCCGGAGACGGGCAGGTAACCCAGGGCGACACCGTCATCAAGGCCAACGCCCGCAAGGTGCGCCGCCTGGCCGGAGGCGCCGTGCTGGCGGGATTTGCGGGTGCCACCGCCGACGCCTTCACGCTCTTCGATCGGCTGGACGCCAAGCTCGAGCGGCATCCGGGCCAGTTGATGCGGGCATGTGTCGAATTGGCGCGCGACTGGCGAACCGACCGGTACCTTCGCCGCCTGGAGGCAGTCATGGCAGTTGCGGATCGCGAAGTGTCACTGCTGGTATCCGGTGTCGGCGATGTTGTGGAACCGGCGGACGGCCTCATCGGCATCGGCTCTGGAGGAGGTTTCGCCCTGGCTGCGGCCCGCGCCCTGAGCGAAGTCGAGGGGCTCGATGCCGAAGAGATCGCCCGGCGGTCGCTGGCCGTCGCTGCGGAACTCTGCATCTACACGAACCACCAGATTTCAGTCGAAGTCATCCACCAATGACGGCGTTCACACCACGCGAGATCGTCGCGGAACTCGACCGTTTCATCGTCGGCCAGCGGGCCGCAAAGCGGTCGGTGGCCATCGCGCTTCGGAATCGCTGGCGCCGCCAGCAGCTGGAACCGCCGCTGCGTGAGGAAATCCTCCCCAAGAACATTCTGATGATGGGGCCCACCGGTGTCGGCAAGACCGAGATTGCGCGTCGGCTCGCGAAGCTGGCGCAAGCTCCGTTCATCAAGGTGGAGGCGACGAAGTTCACGGAAGTGGGCTACGTCGGTCGCGACGTCGAGTCGATCATCCGCGATCTGGTCGAGAGCGCGATCATGATCACGCGGACCAGATTGCAGCATGAGGTGGCAACGCGCGCCGAGGCAGCTGCCGAGAAACGCGTCATCGATGTCCTTGCGGGGCCGTCGGCCTCGCGTGACACCCGCCAAAAGATGCGCGACAAACTTCGGTCCGGCCAGCTTGATGAGCAGGAAATCGAAATCGAGGTGAGCGAGAGCCCCGGCGGGTTCCCCTCATTCGAACTGCCGGGCGTGCCCGGAACACACGTCGGCATGGTCAACCTGGGGGAACTGCTGGGCAAGTCGTTCGGCAATGTCACGCAGAAGCGTCGCATGACGGTGGGCGAAAGCCACAACGTCCTGCTCGAGGAAGAAAGCAATCGGTTGATCGACGACGATGAACTGCATCGCACCGCAATCGACGCGGTGGAACAGAACGGAATCGTGTTTCTGGACGAGATCGACAAGATCACGCGCGCCGAGGACCGCGCCGGAGCGGATGTGAGCCGAGAGGGCGTGCAACGCGACCTTCTGCCGCTGATCGAGGGCACGGTGGTACCCACCAAGCACGGTCAGGTCAGAACCGGTCACATCTTGTTCATCGCCTCTGGAGCTTTTCACCTCGCCAAACCGTCCGACCTGCTGCCCGAACTGCAGGGCCGCCTCCCCATCAGGGTAAGCCTAGACCCGTTGTCCGAAGCCGACCTGGTTCGCATCCTCACCGAACCGGAGAACAGCTTGACCCGGCAATATGAGGCATTGCTCGCGACCGACGGCGTCAAGCTGGAATTCCGGGACGACGGCATCAGTGCCCTGGCCAGATTGGCGGCCGAGGCCAATCACACGGTCGAGAATATCGGCGCGCGCCGACTCCACACGATTTGCGAGCGGCTGCTTGAGGACATCAGTTTCTCAGCCACGGATCGGTCGGATGAAGTAGTGACCATCGACGAGCAGTTTGTGCTCAAGACCCTCAGCGACGAAATTGACCAGAGCGATCTGAACCGATTTATTCTGTGATGCGCTGAT
The DNA here is from genome assembly GCA_028824295.1 of Rhodospirillales bacterium. Taxonomy (NCBI): domain Bacteria; kingdom Pseudomonadati; phylum Pseudomonadota; class Alphaproteobacteria; order Rhodospirillales; species Rhodospirillales bacterium. The sequence continues at coordinate 54,333 of JAPPED010000002.1, forward strand.
CCGCGCAAGCTTCGGATTGCCGGAAGCCATCGACTGCGGGAAGTGCAGCGCGGCAATCCCTCCCCCTTTCCTCTGCCAGACGCGACTCGGCATCGGCGGATCAGGGAGGGGCATCGCCCCCACCATGTTCGCCGTCCGCGCGTCCCGCCCGAATCGCCCTGCAATATATTGTGCCTTTGCGTAGAAGAGGATACGGCGAATGACGGAAGAGAGGCTTGAAGACCACCCGCAGCGCTATGCGCTGTCGAACGAGTTGCATGCCCGTCCTTTCCCTGAATTGCGCGCTCCGTGTCACGCCGTAGTCCTCGCCATCAAGCAGTCCGGCCAAGCTGAGAATCGCGGCCCGGAAGCCGACCGGGCGCATCTCCATGAACTATTGAATCGACACGGAGCGGATCATCCCCCTCCGGATGGCAACCATTTTTCAGGTCGACTCGGCCGCAATCTGCTGAAATGGGAACGTCACACCGAATTCGTGACCTATACGATCTATGCCGATGGTGTGGCCGGGGTTCCGTTTACCGGCTCCATCTCGACGACGTTCCCTCGTGACTGGCTCAATCGGGCCCCCGGCAAGGTTCTCACGTCCGTGCTGGTCAGGGTCGAGCTGGCCGAATCAGTGCCTGAGCTCGGCGAGGCCGACTATGCCCGGATGCGGGATTGGTTCGTGCCGGAAAGCCTCGCCATGTCCAGCGTTGTCGACCAACAGGCCATAGCTGCCAGCGACTTCCGCATCGATACGGCGGGGCACGTCCGGTTTGCGCTGCTGGCGCGGTCCGATATCGGCCCGCGCCGACTTGGGCGAATCGTCCAACGACTTGTGGAGATCGAGACCTACAAGTCCATGGCGATGCTGGCCTTGCCGGTGGCGCGTGAGGTAGCCGCACGCGTAGCGGAACTCGATCGGGAAATGACCTCGCTGGTCCGAACCATGGTCACATCCGGCGGCGGCGAAGCCGAGACGCTGGACAGGCTTCTCTCGATGTCTGCTGAAATCGAGGCTCTCTCATCGTCCTCGGCGTTTCGTTTCGGCGCTGCTGAAGCCTATGCGGCCATTGTGCACGAACGCATCGGTGCACTACGGGAAGAGCGGGTAATGGGCCGGCAAACCCTGGCAGAGTTCATGTTGCGGCGTTTTGATCCCGCGATGCGAACCTGCACCTCCGCCAAGAGCCGATTGGACGAACTCTCTCAGCGTGCGACGCGAGCAGCCACGCTGCTGCGCACGCGCGTCGAAGTGAACATCGCGGCACAGAACCGGAGCCTTCTCAAGAGCATGGATCGACGAGCTGCCCTCCAGTTGCGGCTGCAGCAAATGGTCGAGGGGTTATCGGTCGTCGCCATCAGCTACTACGCCGTCAGTCTCACCGGGTACATCCTCGCCCCGATCTCTCAGCATCTGGACGCCGACGAGGCGCAACTCCAGGCAATGGTCGCAATCCCGATCATCGGCGTCGTTTGGTGGATGATCCGGAGGCTGCGCCTGCGCGCGGCGGAACGCCTGTAAGCGGTCATGACTGTAGGTTTCCGTAGCAGATCATTTGATCACTGTATGATCTTACTGTGATCTTTGGCGGGCGGCGCGTAGTTGTGTTGGCGCTCACCGTTGTCAGATCGCTCTACCGCCTGCCCACAATCTATCCGGTACCCTCGAAAGACACGTCATGACGTCGAGCCAGATCTCTCCCTCACTCTTTGATTTCCTGCGTGACCTCAAGGCCAACAACGACCGGCCATGGTTCGAGGCAAACAGGGAGCGCTACCAGTCTGAAGTGCGTGACCCGATGCTTGAATTCATCGGGGCGTTTGCAGAGCCGCTTTCCGAAATCAGCCCGCATTTTCGCGCCGACACGCGGCCACATGGCGGCTCCCTATTCCGGATCTACCGTGACACGCGCTTCTCCAAGGACAAGACACCCTACAAGGTCAACGTCGGCGCACACTTTCGTCATGTCGCCGGCCGGGACGCGCACGCGCCGGGCTTCTATCTCCATCTGGAGCCAGACGCGTGCTTCGCGGGCTGCGGCGTGTGGCGTCCCGATAGCGGAACGCTTGGACGCATTCGTGACGCGATCGTTGATCGTTCAGAGGAATGGGTGTCAATCACGACGGATTCCTCCTTCCAGGACGTTTTTGAACTCAGGGGCCAGTCGCTCAGGCGTCCACCGAGGGGTTACGATCCCGAGCACCCGTTGATTGAAGACCTCAAGCGCAAGGACTTCATTGCATTGGCAACCTTCTCCGAGTCTGATGCAGTCAAGCCCGAGTTCTTCCGTCAATTTGTCTCCATAGCCCAAGAGGGCTCCGGCTTTGTTCGATTCTTGTCGCACGCCGTTGGAGTTCCCTGCTAGAGCTCCCGCAACACGCCTTACGGAAAGTTACCCATGACCGACACCTGGGAAGTCACCGCGATCCGCTACGGAACGCATGCGAACCGGAAGCGCCATGAAAACTTCATCGGGGCGGACCCGCACGAAGGAAACATGCCGCTCGACTACTTCGTTTGGCTGATACGAAATGAAGAGCGATCAATTGTGGTGGATGTCGGCTTCGATGAGGCTGAGGGCAAGCGGCGCGGCCGGACCGTGGAACGGGCCCCCCGTGACGGACTGGCCATGCTTGGGGTTGACAGCGCCAAGGTGCGCGACGTCATCATCACACACCTGCACTATGACCATGCCGGCACGATCGAGCACTTCGCCGAGGCCAACTTCCACCTACAGGAGCGAGAAATGCACTTTGCGACGGGCCCGTACATGGCGCGCCGCACGTTCGCCACGCCGTATACACCGGATCACGTGTGCAACTTGGTCCGGAAGGCCTTCCAGGGAAGGGTCGTGTTTCATGACGGTGATCGGGAGATCGCCCCCGGGGTGTCCGTACATCTTCTTGGCGGCCACACCATGGGCCTGCAGTGCGTTCGGGTGCGAACTCGAAGAGGATGGGTCGTACTTGCCTCCGATGCCGCGCATTTCTTTGAAAACATGGAACAATCTGCGCCGTTCCCGATCGTCTTTTCCGTCGCAGACATGCTCAAGGGGCACGATCGAATCGCCGGCCTTGCCGACAGCGCCGGCCACATCGTTCCCGGCCATGATCCGTTGGTGACAACGATCTACCCAGCTTATAGCGACGCCTTGAAGGGGATTGTCTTCCGGCTAGACGTCGATCCCAGCAGTCGCTAGAGCCAGACCCGGCCCCAACTTTGGCATTCGGTGCCTTCTTGCCGACGTCCGACCGACTCCGGGTTCGTTACAGCGGTCCGCGGCCCCTTGTTATGTCGGGACCCATGTTTCACGTGAAACATTCCGCTGCAGACACGAGCACGTCTGCTCATGCCCGGATAGACATCTTCCGCAGGTGGGCGACGACCGCCGTCAAAGCCGCCGGGGTTACACCGGGTAAGCGCGAAGCTGACGCCAAGGTCGACGGGCGGCCCGCTTGCAATGCCTCGGTTGCCTCAGCGGACAGGCCGCCGACTGAGTCGTAGTCAATGCTGTCGGGAAGCTGGACGGCCGCGTCGCGCCGGTAGGCACGAATGTCTTCGTCTTGTCGCGCCCTGTAGGGAGCGTACAGCGCGTCGGCCTCCAGAATGCCATGCACTGACGCGTCAATGGCGTTCAGCTCTGGGCAGATCTGAGCAAGCTTCACAATGGTCACGCCGGGATGGCCCAGATACTTCATGGCCGATCGACGTCCGCCGTCATCAGAAGCTGCGATGCCGTGACGCCGCACCGACGATGTACTGACCCTAGTTTCCTGGAGCAGCTGGCGCGCCGTCTCAAGCTTGGCTGACTTCTCGGCGAATAGGCGTGAGCGCAAGGTTCCGACAACGCCTGCCGCCTCACCTTTTCGGGTCAGGCGTTCGTCGGCATTGTCAGCCCGCAAATGCAGCCGGTATTCCGAGCGCGACGTGAGCATGCGGTAAGGCTCGGGCGCGCCCCTGGTCGTGAGATCATCAATCAAGACACCGATATATGCCTCGGCCCGGTCCAACACGAACGCGTGACGGCCTGACGAATGACCCGCCGCATTGATGCCGGCGACCACACCTTGTGCGGCTGCCTCTTCGTAACCGGTTGTGCCATTGATCTGGCCCGCGAAATACAGCCCGCGGATCCGCTTGGTTTCCAACGTTGGATGCAGTTCCCGAGGGTCGACGTAGTCGTACTCGATGGCGTACCCCGGACGAACCATACGCACGGTTTCCAGCCCCTTGATCAACGAAAGCATCTGTTCCTGGACTGGCGCCGGTAATGACGTTGAAATTCCGTTGGGATAAATCGTTGAATCCTCATAACCTTCCGGCTCGAGAAAGATCTGGTGCCGCGGCCGCGAAGCAAACCGCACGACCTTGTCCTCGATTGATGGGCAGTATCGTGGTCCGCTTCCCTCAATTTGGCCCGAATGCATCGGTGTCCGGTGCAGGTTGTCCCGAACCAACCGATGCATTGCATCGTTCGTCCAGGTGATATGGCACGGGATCTGTGGTCGGTGAATTCGCTGAGTCATGAGCGACAGTGGTTCCGGTACAGGATCCCCTTCCTGCACCTCCAGATCGCTCCAGTGGATGGTTGTGCCGTCCAGACGAGGCGGCGTGCCGGTCTTCAATCGGCCCATTCGAAATCCGGACGCAGCGAGACGTTCGGCGAGTCGCGTGGCAGGAGCCTCGCCGGCACGACCAGCAGGAGTCCGTGACTCGCCCACGTGGATCATGCCCCTCAGGAACGTTCCAGTGGCTATGACGACGGCGCCCGCCCGGAGCGTCCTGCCATCTCCCAATACGATTCCGGTGACCTGCCGATCTCGGTCTTGCACGAGATCTTCAACGGATCCTTCCACGATCTCGAGATTCGCCTGTTCGCGCAGCAAATCCTGCATGGCCGCGCGATACAGCTTCCGGTCCGCCTGGCATCTCGGTCCGTGCACTGCCGGCCCGCGACTGCGGTTCAGCACGCGGAACTGCATGCCGGCCAAGTCTGCAGCGCGGGCAATCAGTCCATCCAACGCATCGACCTCGCGCATGAGGTGACCTTTGCCCACACCGCCAAATGCCGGGTTACACGACATGGCGCCGACGGTAGAGAAGCTGTGGGTGACCAGGCCTGTTCGGGCCCCCATGCGCGCAGCGGCCGCAGCTGCCTCACAGCCGGCGTGCCCGCCCCCGACAACTAAGACATCGAACCGCTGTGGGTCGATCAAATTCTTCCGCATTGGAACCTATCTGCTGGCTGGACGACTCTCTCCCCGACGCCTGTGCACGTCACGGCATACCGATGCTTCGGGATCCATATCGAGTAGTGCCCAAACCGGCGGCTACCAGTGGCCGAAAGACCGCCACCAGACCCACGTCGCCCAGATGCAGGCCGCGACGAACAGCGACACCAGGCACGAACGGGCCAGCACGTCGAGAACTTCAACCATACGCTAATCCTCACCCAGGTTGATCAACCCAACACTCCTGTGTCCACGGAAGCCAAGCGATTGGGGCACCAAGGCATACAATCCCCGATGTTTCACGTGAAACATCGGCATGCTTTCCAGCCAAACCCTACCCGACACCCTGCGGCAGGAAGGACAATTTTCCCTCACGTTTCACGGAATCCCGGCGTCTCGCCAGTTGAAGCGCGATTCGCGAGTGGTGACGCCGCTATGTGGTGGCGACATGCTCCCACTTGCCACTGCGGGACGACTCGAATAGTGCATCGAGCACTCTCATGTTTGCGATGGCGTCCTCGATGGGATACGGAATCTGGCGCCCTTCCAGGAGGCAGACGGCGAAGTCTTCACCCTGGCTGGTGTAGTGGTCAACTGGCGGGATTTCGACAATCTCGTCCGGAACCGGCCCCGGATAGCTGCCTCCTCCAATAAACAGGCGGCAAGCGCGGTCTGGCTCCATTACAAAGGGGAATTCCACTCGAAGCCATGCTTCCGTGCCGAGCACGATCAGGCTCTGGTGGCGGGCCACCTGGGTGGAACAGATGAAGCTGGCCTGTCCAGCAGGAAACTCCAGAATCGCGGATGCCAATCGGTCCGTCCCGAAAATAGGATCAAGTTCCAACAGCGCATTCACGCGCGTCGGCTCCGAATCAAACACAAACCTAGAAATAACAGTAGGATAGCAGCCGATATCGTAGACTCCGCCGCCGCCGGTCTCTCGTTGGTTTCGGATGTCCAGTGGGTCATGATTGGAATAGGCAAAGACACCTTGAACCGCGCGCACCTCGCCCAGGCGTCCGGAGGAGATAAGTTCGTGCACTCTCTTCCACTGCGGATGATGCCGCACCATGAACGCTTCCTGGACCTGGCGTCCGGTACGGTCACGCACGTCGAGCAGTGTTTCGGCTTCAGTCGCCGTCAACGCAATCGGTTTTTCGCAAAGAACGTGCTTGCCTGCCTCAAGCGCCTGGACCGTCCACGGCACGTGCAGATGGTTAGGTAACGGATTGTAGATTGCGTCTATGGCACGATCATCGAGGAGCTCCCGGTAACTCCCGTAACTGCGCGGGATGTCCAGAGAGGTGGCTGCGGCCTGCGCGCGCGCTAGGTCACGGGAGGCAATCGCCTCAATCGAACAATGCTCGCCTGCCTGCATGGCCGGGATGACTTTCTCGGCGGCGATGCGCGCGACACCCAGAACTCCCCACCGGATCGATGTCATGGCCTGCTCCCGCCATCGCTGTCGCGTCCAGCGTGACAGAGTTACAGTTCGGTTTCTAGTCTCGATCACCTCGCGGCAATCTTACAGGCAACCCTATGAAAATCGTCAGAGTTTCCGCCGATTGGCTTCACGTGCCCATCGCCACGGAGCGCCAGCATCGTTCAGACTTTGGAGCCGTCGATTCTTTCGATTCTGCTTTGGTCAGGATCGAAACCGAAGATGGTGTAACCGGTTTTGGGGAAGCCAAGGCGCAGGTGGGCAGCGTTGCCAATTGCCAGGCCCTGTGCACTCTCATCGAAGCGGAACTCGGCCCTGTACTGGTCGGGCAGGATGCCCGTGACATCTCGCGCCTCTGGGACGTCATGTACAACGGGTCGCGCGCTCACTACGCGATCCAACGAGGCCACGTGTTTCCGATCATGGGACGCCGGGGCATCACGATGGCCGCAATCAGCGGGATCGATCTCGCGCTGTGGGACCTCCTCGGAAAATCGCTCGGGGTCCCGGTCTGGCGATTGCTGGGTGGCCGACGTCAGGAGCGGATGCCGGCATACGCATCCGGGGGTTGGGCGCCAGCAGACAAGATTGCGGCCGAACTTCAAGGGTTTATCGATCGGGGCAATTTTTCCGCCGTAAAGATGCGCGTCGGCGCAGGCGATGGGACCCTTGCGCACTCGATCGCTCGAGTGCGCGCTGCACGCGAGGGCCTCGGGCCTTCGATCGGCATCATGTGCGATGCCCACGGAACATGGACTTCAGCTGAAGCCAAGCGTTTCTGCCGAGCCGTGGCAGACTGCCACATCGACTGGCTGGAAGAACCCGTAACTGCTGATGACAAAACCGGCCTCGCTGACGTGAGAGCCGCGACCGACATACCGATCGCCACTGGGGAATCGGAGTTCACGCGGTTTGCCTTCCGCGACCTGGCCTTGCTTCGCGCCGCGGACATCTTCCAGCCCGACCCTTCCATTGCGGGCGGCATCACGGAATTGATGCGCATCGAGGCGCTGGCAAGCGCCCACCAGATCCGATTTGCCCCCCACATGTGGGGGGGCGCCCTGACGTTCGCAGCCGGCATGCATGTCGCCGCGGCGGCAAGCAGCGGATTTATCTTGGAGTACTCCCTTGGCGCCAACCCGCTGTTGCACGAGCTCGCGGTCGAAGACTTTGCCGTAGTGGACGGGATGGTCGAAATCCCGGAACGGCCGGGACTGGGAGTCTCCATTGATGAGGACTTTGTCGCCCGCTATCGCGCGAACTAGCGGATTCCCGCTTCATGTCAGACCCAAGCTCGTTTCTGGGCGCCCACGCCATGACAACCAGTACGCGGCAGGATCAACCGACCATGCGCTATTTCGATGACTTCGCTCCGGGCGACGAATTTGATCTCGGGACATGCCGGATTACTCGCAGCGACATCGTTGCTTTTGCCCGGCAATTCGACCCGCAACCATTTCACGTTGATGAACGCGCCGCGGCGGATTCAATTTACGGAGGGATCATCGCCAGCGGCTGGCATACGATCTCCCTGTATATGCGGCTGTTCGTGGAGGGGCTGCTGCACGACGCGGCCAGCCTCGGCTCGCCGGGCGTCGACAAAGTTCGCTGGCGCCACCCGGTTCGACCCGACGATGTGCTGACAGCCAGGGCGACTGTGCAGGAGGTCACGCCATCACGGAGTAGGCCTGATCGCGGCAACGTGCGGTGGGCCTACGAGATGCGCAACCAAGACGGTGTGGTCGTGATGACGATGGAAGGAATCGGGATGTTTCAGCGGAAGCGCTGTTGAGTAGGACGCCGACGGGAAGCGCCAAGCAGACCGCGACCCGTCAGACCTCGAGCCACTCCTTGCGAACCTGGTCGTTTGCCCGAAACTCGCTGACGGAACCTTCAAATACGATCTTTCCGTGCCCCATCACGTGCACCCGATGAGAAATTTCGAGTGCGATGGCAAGCTTTTGCTCGACCAGCAAGATCGCAACGCCCCGGTTGGCAATTTCAGCCAGCAAGCCTGAGACCTGTTCGACCAGCTTCGGCGCCAGCCCTTCGGTCGGCTCGTCAATCATGATGAGATCGGGGTCCCCCATGAGCGTGCGACAGATCGTCAGCATCTGCTGTTCACCGCCCGAAATCACTGATCCCAACGCATCCGCCCGCTCGGCCAAATTCGGGAACATCTGGAACATATCGTCGATCGACCACCGCCCCTGTTCACGCATGTTCTTGATCCCGAGTATCAGGTTCTGTCGGACCGTCAACGTCGGGAAAATGTTGCGGTTCTCCGGGACGTATCCGATTCCTCGGCGGGCAATTTCATGCATCTTGCAGCCCGCGATCTGTTCGCCCTTGAACAAGATCGTTCCTACAGGTTCCACTTCGCCGGTGATCGCCTTCAGCGTGGTCGATCTCCCGACGCCGTTGCGTCCCAACAAGCTGACAATTTCTCCCGCGCCGACGTTGAGGCTTACGCCCTGAATAATATGGCTTTTTCCATAGTATGCGTGCAAATCCCGGACTTCCAGCATCAGTTTGCTCCCGTGCCCAAGTAGGCCTCCTGTACGGCCGCGGAGGAGCGAATCTCGCTGGGCGTGCCGGTGGCGATGATTTCGCCATACACGAGAACTGAAATCCGATCTGCCAAATCAAACACGACGCCCATGTCATGCTCCACGATCACGAGCGTCTTGCCTTCCGAAATTCGGCGGATGAGCGACACCGCTTGCTCAATTTCCGAGTGGCTCATGCCTGCCGTGGGCTCATCCAGCAGGATCACATTCGCACCGCCGGCCACTGCGATTCCGAGTTCCAGGGCACGTTGGTCAGCGTACGACAGGAGGCCCGCGGGAATGTCTCGCTTCCCCCACAAACCTATGTCCTTGAGGATCAGCGCGGTCCGGTCGTTCAAGTCACGCAGGCGGCCCACGAGCTTCCACCAGGCATACCGGTGACCCAACGCGAACAGGCAGCCGCATCGGACATTGTCCAACACGCTCATCCGCGCGAAGATGTTCGTGACCTGAAACGACCGGGTCAATCCCAATCGGTTGATTTCAAAGGCTTTCTTGTTGGTGATGTCGGTATCATACAGGCGGATACCGCCGGCGGACGGAGGAAACCGCCCACTGATCAGGTTGTAGAGCGTCGACTTGCCTGCCCCGTTCGGCCCGATAATCGCGTGTCGCTCGCCATCCTGGATCTCCAGATCGACTCCGCGAATAATCTCCGTCGCACCAAAGCTCTTCCGAACGCCGGTCAGTGTCAGGGCGCTGTTCATCTGCGTGGCAATGCGCGCGCGTCCGCGATGGCGGTATTCCAGGCCGAAACCGCGCTCGGCAAGGTCTTGCGGACCGCGAACCCGCCGGCAACAGCGATGCCGGTAAAGACGATCCAGGGGACCACGGAAAACGGGTCGCTCTCAATGCCGAAGATGACGAGTTCGGTCTCCGTGCTCAGACGCGAGCTGCGGAAATACAGCATCTCGATGAGGCCGATACAGCCCAGGACCGACGCGACCAGAGCGGCGAAGAAGCGCGTATAGGGGATCAGCAATGGCGCCAGGAGACGCGAATGCACGCGCCAAATGGGTTGATGCATGGTGATCAGCCCGGCCAAGCCGCCCGGGAAGAACATGATGACCGCCACGAACATGACCCCGAGATAAAGGATCCATGCCTCGGTGACGCCGGTCAGCGTGCTCTGCAGGAAATAAAGCAGCGTGGCACCGATTATCGGGCCAACGAAGCTTCCGGTGCCGCCAATGTAAACCATGAACAGGACCAGGCCTGACTGAATCACGCTTACCTGCTCGAAACCGACATGCTCGATATTCACGGCATGCAGCGCACCGGCGATCCCCGCGAAGAAGGAAGACAGCGAGAAAGCCAGCCAGCGGATTCGCTGGCTGGAATACCCGATGAACTCCACGCGCTCGGGATTGTCACGGACCGCATTAGAGATGCGCCCGAACGGGGTCCTCGTGAGCAGGAACATCGCCAGCGTGCAGAGCAGACACCATCCGGCGATCAGGTAATAGACCTCGATGTTGGGCCCGTAGGTGACACCGAACAATTCCTCGCCGATCACACGGTCGGTCTGGATTCCGTCTTCACCGTTGAAGATGGCCACCAGCACCAGCGTCAGGGCGGTAACCATTTCCCCGAACCCAAGTGAGATCATCGCGAACGTGGTCCCGGCGCGGCGGGTGGAGACGTAGCCAATCAGGATTCCGAAGAACAGACCGACGAGGCCGCCCAGCAGCGGGATCAGTGTTACCGGGATGTAGGGGACTTCCTCTTCGTAGATGAAATTCAGGTAGTGAACGGTGAAATAACCGGCGAGGCCGAAATAGACGGCGTGGCCGAACGACAGCATCCCTCCCTGGCCCAGGAGCATGTTGTAGGCCAGGGCAAACACGATGAGCAGCCCGATCTGGCTCATCAAGGTCAGCGCGAAGCCGGACGAAAACACGTGCGGCAGCGCCATCAGCACGATTGCGCCCCCGATCCACGGAGCCAGCCTGCCCATCAGCATGCTCATACGTCACGAGTACCGAATAGACCGCGGGGCTTGAAGATCAGCATCAGGACCAGCATCAGGTACGGAAGCACTGGAGCAACCTGCGCGGTCGTGATGCGCGTGAAGTCCCGCAACATGCCCGCGGTGTCAATCTCCAACCCGAGCGCCAAGACGAGGCTGCCGAGTCCGTAGTCGTAAAAGATGGCGAGTCTGGTAACGATCCCGATGATCAGGGCCGCAACCAGGGCCCCTCCGAGCGAGCCCAGACCACCGATGACGATGACCACGAAGACAATGGGCCCGAGCTGGATGGCCATCGCCGGTTCGGTACCCAGAACGTTTCCGCCGACCACTCCGGCTACTCCGGCCAAGGCACAGCCGAACCCGAACGTCCACATGAAGATGCGCGGAATATCGTGTCCCAGCGTCGCGACGTGGATCGGATCGGACACCGCGGCACGGATGATCAGACCGATGCGCGTATAGGTCAGCAAGGCGAATAGGGCGACGAAGATGGCTACCGACACCACGAGCATGAAGACTCGATAGATTGAGTAGTCGAACCCCTGCCACGTGAACAGCGCGCCCGACATTGCATCGGGGATTTCGTACGGGACCGGGACCCGTCCCCAGATCATCTGTACCAGCTCTTCAATTACGTAGGCCACCCCGAACGTAAACAGCAGCTCAGCGACATGGCCGTATCGATGGACGGGTCGCAGCCCCCAGCGCTCGATTCCCGCCCCCACCATGCCGACGATCACGGGCGCCACGATCAATGCCGCCCAGAAGTTCAGTCCCTCACTGATCTGATACGCAAAGTAGGCACCCAGCATGAAGAAGCTGGCGTGGGCGAAATTCAACACGCCCATCATGCTGAAAATCAGCGTGAGTCCACTGGCCAGCAAAAACAACAGCATGCCGTACAGCACGCCGTTGAACATCGCGAAGATGAAGCTTTCCACCTGAATTCGCCCAGACCGAATTGCCTGGCGCTTGGCCAGCTACGCGGCGCGCGCGTCAGCCGATCACGGGCGCTTCATCTCACATGTGGTCGGGAGCTCGATCGCGTCCGACATGATCCAGCCATCCGTCGCAAACGCTACTTCGTAATTGTCGCCTTCGTAGATGTACGGTCGTTCCAAGTCTTCGGCCATGGTGCTGATGACCATCGGGAAGATGATCTGATGGTCCTCGCCGCGCATCACCAGCGGTCCTGCCGGTCCGTCCATCGTCATGCCTTCCATCGCGGCGGCGACCAAGGCGGGATCATCGCTTCCCGCTTTATCCAGCGCCGCAGCGAAAAACTCGATCGTCCATCGCATGCGTTCCGAATAAATGCTCTTGCCCGTCTGCTGACGCCAACGGTCGTAGGTGTCCAGGAGTTCGGCAGGCTGCTGGTCATACAACGGATCATTCTCGTGCATTTCCGTGACCTGCTTCAGTCGCGTCGCGATACCATCTTTCGCACCAATGCCGGCGACTGAGCTCGGTATACCTGCGTAAATGGTGTAGAAGGATGCATCAAGGTTGGCTTCGGAAGCTGCCTTGACGAACCGCACAAGGTCGGGACCCCAGTTACCCGTCAGGACAGTGTCGGCGCCCGCAGCCTTGATCTTCGCGATGTACGGGGTGAAATCGAGCACCTTCCCGAATGGCACGATCAACTCGTCGCCAACCAGTTCAATACCAGGCGCCCGCTCGGTGAGCATGTGCTGCGCCGCGGCCTGAAAGGCCTGCCCGTAGGCATAGTTCTGGTTGAGCATGTAGAGCTTCTGAACCGATGGATCACGGCCGAGCTGCGTAACCAGCGCAGCCACTTTCATGTCCACGTTCGCGTCGAAGCGAAAATGCCAAAAGGAGCACAGCTCATTCGTGAACGAGGTCGTAACCGCGGAATGATTGAGGTAGAGAATGGCCTGGTCCGGGTTTCGGCGGTTGTGGCGCTGCAGGAACTTGATGATGTTGAGCGCGTGGTTTGACCCCACCCCCTGGCTCACGAAGCGGATCTCATCGTCGATGACCTTGCGAAGCTGCTGTGTCGTTTTCTCCGCGTTCATCGCGTTGTCGAGCGGAACGATCTCGATGTGACGGCCACCGAGAACACCGCCCCGCTGATTCACTTCGTTTGCAAAGAATTCAAAGATTTCGAGCGTGTCACGGCCGACAGCAGCGATCGGACCAGAGAACGGTTCAATCAGTCCCAGTTTGACCGTGTCCGCACCGCGAGCGGAGAACGCGACAACGACGACCGGCAACATTACCGCGAACGTGCGGACCAACTTGATCAAGGCCATGGTCGTTCTCCCAACCGGTATCCGCGCTGTTTCCGGCGTTAGAGCAAACCATACCTGCATAGGGTCTTCAAGACACCCGAACCAGCCGCGCGGTGCCGCCGCGACGGGGCAGATCGCACCTGATTGAGACGGTTTCCAGGCCCTCGGATTCCGGGTTGGCGCATGACCGTACCGGTCGGCGGCGGCCTGCGCGCCCGCCTATTTTCCGATGCAAAAGTTAGAAAACACCCTGTCGAGCACGTCTTCCACGTCGACCCGGCCCGTGATCCGGCCCAGCGCATGCACCGCGGCGCGTAGTTCTTCCGCGGCCAACTCCGTCGAAACCGAGTGCTGGACGTTTCGCAGCGCGTTGGCCGCCCGCTTTAGCGCTTCGCGGTGCCGCACGCGCGTGAGGGCCAGTCCTTCCTCCGGGTGACCGCCTCCCGCAGCGACCACCCCTTCCAGCGCATCCAGCAGCCCGTCGATGCCGCTACCGGTACGGCAGGAGATCGCGAGATCGCCGGGCAGGACGCGTGGATCCTGCATCGGCGAGCGGAGATCGGACTTGTTCCACACCCGCACCGATCGCGGCGCCGTAACTTCGAACTGCGGCTTCTCCCCGGTGGAAAGATCACCCAGAACCAGCATCACGTCCGCTTGCTTGGCCCAATTCAGCGCCCGCCGAATGCCCTCACGCTCGATCGCGTCGCCGGACTTCCGGATTCCGGCGGTGTCGGCAAGTGTGACCGGCCATCCTCCAAGGTTCATGTGCACTTCGATGATGTCGCGCGTCGTGCCAGCAGCGGAGGAAACGATCGCCGCTTCCCGCCGTGCCAACAGGTTCACCAAGCTGGACTTCCCAGAATTGGGTGGGCCGAGCACTGCGACCCGAAATCCTTCACGTAACCGCTCACCGCGACGGCCGTCGTCGAGGTGCGCCGTGATGTCATGGGCAAGCGACTGCGTCTTGCCCGGTTGCAGCGGCACCGACCCCACGTCGGCTTCGTCGATGAAGTCGAGGGAGGCTTCCGCTTCAGCCAGGCATTCGATGGCCCGGGAACGCCACGAATCGTAGAGCTCGCTCAGGCCGCCCTGAACCTGACGAACCGCCTGGATGCGCTGGAAGCGGGTCTCCGCGGCCACCAGGTCGGCAATCCCTTCGGCCTGAACGAGATCGAGTTTGCCGTTCGCGAAGGCTCTTCGCGAAAACTCGCCGGGGTCAGCCGGTCGGACGTCGGGCACCCGACAGAGTTCGTCGATCACGCCGTCGATGACAGCCCGGCTGCCATGAACATGCAGTTCACCAACGTCCTCGCCCGTGAAGCTGTCGGGCCCTGGAAAGAACACGGCAAGCCCCTCGTCGAGGGGCACGGTCCGGTCAGTTTCCCGCAACGTGACGCGGGCCAAGCGGCGCGGACAAAGTTCCTTCCCACACAAGCTGTGCAACGCAGCCTTGGTGGCTGGACCGGAAATGCGGATGATGCAGATGGCGCTCGGTGGAGGGCCGCTCGCCGGAGCAACAATCGTGTCTCCCGCCAAGGGTACGCTTTCCGCAGCTAGCCAGCGGGCTCTGCCGGCGGCAACTTGAGACGGCTCACCTCCTTGCCGCCGCGGAGGTGGGTCTCGATGACTTCGTCCACATCGCTTCGCGTCTTGCACGAGTACCAGACGCCGTCCGGATAGATCACCATGACCGGTCCGTGCTCGCATCGGTCGAGGCAGCCGGACGCATTGATCCGCACGCGTTCGAGCTTGAGCTCGCGCACTTTGGCCTTCATGTATGTCCGAAGGTCCGTACCGCCTCGGTCATGACAACATCCTTTCGTATGTCCGGGCGCGCGGACATTCGTGCAACAGAACACATGCGAACGGAAATAGAGTTCGTCGGCGACATCCTGGCCCGTCATCGTCATTCTCCGGCGGCGACCGTCTTCCACTCGCACAGGTTAGCGGAAATACCGGCGCGGGAATGCCGCCCGCGGCCGGGTTCGTAGCCCTGGCAGCGCGGTCAGATGCGTGCCCGCCAGATCGGACGGATCCCCAGGGACAGGACACGTCCGGTCGGTGACATCCGTCCCGCGTCCGGGCCCCGTTTCCAGCGGGCGTCTCGCCCCGCAGCCCTAGCCCGCAGAGGTGGGAGTCGGGGAAGTGGACCACTGGTCCATAATGCGCTTGTGACACCGCGTGCCTGGAGGCAGTCGACATGAATCGCCTTAGCGGTGAAACCAGCCCGTACCTGCTCCAGCACCGTGACAACCCTGTCCATTGGTGGCCCTGGTGCGACGCCGCGTTCGAAGAGGCCAGCTCCTCCTCGAGGCCCATTCTGCTTTCAATCGGCTATGCCGCTTGTCACTGGTGTCATGTGATGGCGCACGAGTCGTTTGAAAATGCGGCCATCGCGTCCGTCATGAACGAGCATTTCGTCAACATCAAGGTCGATCGAGAAGAGCGGCCGGATATCGACCACCTGTACATGTCGGCACTGCATGCCTTGGGACAGCGGGGTGGATGGCCGCTAACCATGTTCCTTACACCCGAACGTCTTCCGTTTTGGGGCGGCACCTACTTCCCGCCCGTCCCTCGGTACGGACAGCCGGGATTTCCCGACCTGCTGACGGCTGTTGCCGACACCTATGCGCGCGACCCCGAAAGAGTGACGACGAGCACCCTCGCGCTTCGCGCAAACCTGGAGCAGCTATCGGTCGCGCATTCCGGCGACTTGCCGTCACCGTCGGACCTGGACGCCGCGACGGGGCAGATCGCCGATCAACTGGATCCGAAGCTTGGCGGTTTCTTCGGGGCCCCGAAGTTCCCCAACTTTCCCGTACTGGAGTTTGCCTGGCGCCGGGCCCGTACCGGCGATGCCCGGCACCAGCGAGTCGTCACGACGCTCGAGCGCATGTCGGCGGGCGGCATCTACGATCACCTCGGCGGAGGACTTGCCCGGTACGCGGTCGACGAACGGTGGCTAGTTCCACATTTCGAGAAGATGCTCTACGACAACGCCAGCTACGTGCGCCTCCTTACCGCCGTCTGGCGGTCCACCCGCAAGCCGGTCTTGGCCCGTCGGGTCGGCGAAACCATCAGCTGGATGCTCGATGAGATGCGCGTGGCTGAAGGCGGGTTCGCAAGTTCGCTGGACGCGGACAGCGAAGGCGAAGAGGGCCGATACTACGTCTGGACCGCGTCTGAAATCGACGACGTACTGGGGCCCGATTCGCACCGGTTCCGCATGGCCTACGGTGTCCGCGAGGAGGGGAACTGGGAGGGAAAAAACATCCTCAACCAACTCGATTCGGCGCCCGGGGAACACGACGCTGAATTGGCCCCGCTTCGTCAGGCCCTGCTCGTGCGTCGCGCGACTCGAATTCGCCCATCCTTCGACGACAAGGTCCTGGCCGACTGGAACGGCCTCGCGATCGCGGCGCTCGCGGAAGCAGGAGCAGTGTTCGCCGAGCCGGCCTGGGTCATGGCGGCACGCGAGGCGTTTTCGTTCGTGGACAGGGAGATGACGAAACCTGACGGACGGCTCTTTCATAGCTGGCGCGCCGGCCAAGCCCAGCACATGGGCATGCTGGACGACTACGCGTTCCTCGCCGACGGGGCACTGGCGCTTCTGACGGCGGATGGCGACGAGCGCTGGCTGCATCGTGCCGAGCAGCTGATGGACATGGTTCTTGCACACTTCCGGGCAAACGATGGCGGCCTGTGGCGGACGGCTGATGACAGCGAGAAGCTCATCGCCCGACCCCGTTCTGGCCACGACGACGCCACGCCGTCCGGTGCCGGCGTGGCGGCCGATGTCATGGCCCGGCTTTGGCACCTCACGTTCGACGGGCGTTGGAAGGCTGCCGCAGAACAGGCCCTGACGTCGATGTCCGGAGCAGCCGTCAGGGCGCCCACCGCCTACCCATCGCTGCTGGCTGCAGCGGATACGCTCGCCAGCAACATGGAAATCGTCATCGAAGCTTCGGAACCCGACGCGCCGGGCGTTCGCGAACTCCTGACGGCCGCCTGGCGGGCACCCCAGCCTGCGCGGACGGTGCGGGTTGTCGGTGGGCGCGCCGACCTGCCGGAAGGTCATGCGGCCTCCACGCTTGACGGCGGCGGCGGGTCGCCCCGGGCGTATGCCTGCCATCGGAACACCTGCTCGCTGCCGGTAAGCAGCGGCGCGGCGCTCTCCCAACTCCTGGAGCAGTTGCAGGCGGACGCCTTCGCTCCAGGATGACCTGACCGGTCTCCGCGCCTCCAAGGTGCGGGAGCGCCAATTCTGCGGTAGGTTGCGCGCCCTTCTGGCTTCCCGATCAGGAAACCGTCCATGCCTTCCCGCTACGTGCGCATTCCCTCCCGCGAGGGTGAGGAATTCACCGCCTATTTCACCGCGCCGCCCGGCAAAGTCTCGCCCGGCATTGTCGTCATCCAGGAAATCTTCGGAATCAATCCGGTCATGCGAGCGGTTGCCGAGCAGTATGCCGCGCTCGGGTTCGCAGTAGCAGTGCCCGACCTGTTCTGGCGGCAGGAGCCGGAGGTTGAGATCACGGACCAATCCGAGGAGGAATGGTCCCGTGCGTTCGAACTCTACAAGGGGTTCGACGAGACCAAGGGATTTGAAGACGTCGCCATGACCCTGCGGTGGCTTCGACATCAAGACGAGTGCACTGGCGCGTCGGCGACTCTGGGTTTCTGTCTCGGCGGGAAACTCTCTTATCTCGCCGCTTGCGGGCTGGATATCGAGGCTGCCGTCGGTTACTACGGGGTCGGAATTGAAACTGCCCTGAACCAGGCACGCATGATTCGTGGTCCACTGCTGCTCCACGTCGCTACCGAGGACGAGTACTGCCCCCCGGAGGCGCAAAAGCAGATTCACGAGGCACTCGATGAACATCCGAAGGTCACCGTCGAGACCTACCCCGGCTGCAACCACGCGTTCGCACGCCCAGGGGGCGAGCACTACGACCGGGAGGCAGCCGCGCTCGCCGATGAGCGAACCCTCGCGCATCTGAACACTTACCTTCGTCCCAAGCCAAGAATTTTTTCTGCGCCGGAGAACTCCGCATGACCAATATGGCCGTCTGCATTCACGAACAGGGAGGACCCGAAGTTCTTCAGTGGGAGGAATATCCCGTGGGGGACCTGCAGGAAGGTGAGGTCCGCGTTCGTCACACCGCTGTTGGCCTCAATTTCATCGACACCTACATGCGCTCGGGCATCTATCCGTTACCGGACTTGCCGCGGCCCATCGGTCTCGAGGCTGCCGGCGTGGTCGAGGAGCTCGGTCCCGGCGTCACGGGACTTCACGCCGGTGATCGGGTCGCCTACGCCTCTCCTCCCCCTGGTGCCTACAGCCAAACCCGCCGGATGCCCGGCGACCGGGTCGTCAAGGTCCCGGATTCCGTGACCGACGAGCAAGCCGCCGCCATGATGCTGAAGGGGATGACCGCCGAGTACCTGTTGCGGCGGACATTTCGTGTCGAGCCGGGAATGACGGTACTCTTCCACTCTGCAGCCGGAGGCGTAGGCCTGATTGCCTGCCAGTGGCTGAAGGCGCTCGGCGCGACCGTGATTGGCACTGTCGGTACCGAGGAAAAAGCGGAGCTCGCGCGCGCCCACGGGTGTGACTACCCGATCCTTTTCGATCAGGTGGACTGGGTCGAGGAAGTCAAGAACATCACCGACGGCGAGGGTGTTCCAGTCGTCTACGACAGCATCGGAAAGACAACCCTGTCCAAATCCATTCAGTGCCTTGCGATGCATGGCATGGCGGTGCTCTTCGGTCAGTCGTCCGGCCCCACGGATCCGATCAATCTTGCGGTCCTGGCTGCCGGTTCCAACTTCATCACGCGCCCGACGCTGATGACCTACACGAAGAAGCGCGAAGACCTGGAAGCCAGCGCCGCTTCCCTGTTCGATGTCGTGGGTAGCGGCCAGGTCCGGATTGAGATCAACCAGCGCTATGCATTGGCCGAAGCGCAGCAGGCCCACCGGGATCTCGAGGGAAGGAAGACGACGGGATCAACGCTCCTGATCCCGTAGATTCGCCGAATTGGTGGTGTCGGTATCGCGGCAAGTACCGGGACCGGCACCACGAATTCTCGTATTCGGCTACTGGTTCATCGTGTCGAAGAATTCGGCATTGTTCTTGGTCGGCCGAAGCCTCTCCAACAGGAATTCCATTGCGTCCGATGTCCCCATGGGCGACAGAATTCGCCGCAATACCCACATCTTCGTGAGGTCCTCGGCCTCGACTAGCAATTCTTCTTTCCGTGTTCCGGATTTCGCGATGTCGATCGCCGGGAACACGCGCTTGTCCGCAAGCTTCCGATCGAGCACGATTTCCGAGTTTCCCGTGCCCTTGAATTCTTCGAAGATCACCTCGTCCATCCGCGAACCGGTTTCGATCAGAGCAGTGGCAATGATGGTCAGCGATCCTCCGCCTTCGATGTTCCTGGCAGCCCCAAAGAACCGTTTCGGGCGCTGCAGCGCATTCGAATCAACTCCGCCGGTCAGCACCTTGCCGGAACTCGGGACCACGGTGTTGTAGGCACGTGCCAAACGCGTAATTGAATCCAGCAGAATCACCACGTCATAACCGTTTTCAACCAGCCGTTTGGCCTTTCGGTTCACCATCTCGGTCACCTGAACATGCCGTGTCGCAGGTTCATCGAACGTGGAGCTGACAACCTCTCCACGAACCGAACGCCGCATGTCAGTGACTTCCTCCGGACGCTCGTCGATGAGCAGGACAATCAGATAGATTTCGGGATGGTTTTCCTCGATTGCATGGGCAATGTTCTGCAGAACCACCGTCTTTCCGGTTCTCGGGGGTGCGACGATCAGGCCGCGCTGCCCCTTGCCCAGCGGCGCCACGAGTTCGATCACCCGGCAGGTGTTGTCCCCCGCCGGCAATCCTGTCTCCACTTCCAGCTTGATGGCACTGTCAGGATATAGAGGCGTGAGGTTGTCGAAATTTACTCGACTTCGAACTTCCTCCGGTGTCCGGAAGTTAATCTTCGTGGGTTTGAGCAAAGAAAAGTAACGTTCTCCTTCACCTGGCTGGCTGATCTCCCCTTCAACTGTATCTCCGGTTCGTAGACCAAGTCGTTTTATTTGCGCAGGTGACACATAAATGTCGTCAGATCCGGACAAGTAATTGGATTCAGGTGAACGCAAGAACCCGAACCCGTCCTGCATCACCTCGATCACTCCCTCGCCGTAGATCGGCTCTTCCCGGTCCGCCCGCGCCCGCAAAATTGCATACATGATGTCCTGTTTTCGCAGGTTACCGGCGTTCTCGACCCCTTCGGTTTCAGCAAAGGCAAGGAGATCGGAAGGCGATTTACGTTTCAGTTCCTGGAGGTGCATGATCAACAACCCATGACGTAGAGATTCAGCAGCAGCAGAAGGAAGGTGTCGCTGGCTGCGGGGTGGCATAACCGACGATGAAGCGGATAACCAACCGCTTCGCCCGGAAACCGGAAGCGGACCAATAGGGCCGAGGTGCCGCTATACAGGGCCGATCGGCGTGACGGGATCCGGCCTTGCAGGCGGTAACGCTACCAAGGCACCGGAACGAGTCAACCTGCGCTCTGACCGTCAAACTCGATCGCTGGCTCCAGGGCCATGCTCGGAGATCGTGGATCCCCACACCAGAAAAACGGGGATTATATACCCACGTTGACAACGGCTGACTGAATCACTATATTCCCTGTAA